>NZ_CANLRP010000172.1 GCF_947493425.1 uncultured Microscilla sp.
ACCACATGTAATGGGCTAAACGCTAGATCAGGTAGTTGCCTGAAGATCAGGCAATGCCTGTGGGGGCTACCGACTACTAACTCCGGACTAATATACGAATGGCTTTGCGTAATTCGTAATTAAACAATTCGTAATTCCTAATGGGTGCAAAGCCACTATGGTCTACAGACTACTAACTCCGGACTAAATTACAAATGGCTTTGCCCAATTCGTAATTCCTAATTGACCAATTCGTAATTAAAATGCCTTGCCAAATTCGTAATTAAACAATTCGTAATTAACCAACGTAGCCTTACTCCACCAGTTTTCCGGCGTTGTTTACCTTGATCAGCCCTAACATGTTGTTATTTTCAAATACTATAGTAGACAGCAGCAAAAAACCTTTATCGGCGGTTTGGAGCACTATTCTGCCCACGTCGTCTTTGGTGCCACCAAAAGTTTCTGTCCATACTTGGTTGCCATCGGCATCGGTTTTTATCAAAAACACATCTTTGCCTCCTTCTCCTTCACTTTCGGTACTTCCGGTAATAATGTAGCCCCCATCATCGGTCAAACTAATGGCTTGTCCTTCGTCATTAGCGGTTCCGCCAAAGGTTTTGCTCCATTGCAATATGCCTTGTTCACTTATTTTAATCAAATACACATCAGTGCCTCCGTTGCCTTCGCTTGCGGTAGTGCCCACAATGACGTAGCCACCCGATACTTGTTTCATGTCTTTGCCTGTTTCGCTGGCTGTACCACCAAAGAAATAGTCCCACTGGGTGTTTACAATATCGTTGGCACGTACTACCCGAATGTCAGACGTGGCGCTGGTTGCAGTAAAAGCTGTGCCACACCATAATATATCTTTAGTAGTAGGGTCTTCCAAAATAGTGGCGGTAGAGTTTTGCAGATTGGCAAATCCGTATACCCGCTCGCGGATAATGTTGCCCTGCCCATCGGTTTTTATTACATAAATGTCTGAGCTACCATCGTTGTTCAACACATTGCCCATCATCAGGTAGCCCCCTTCTTGGGTAAGCTGTACATTGGTAGCTACTTCGTTTCGGTTGGTTTTACCGTAGTTTTTACTCCATTGTACTTGTCCCTCGCCATCAGTTTTTATGAGTACCAAACTGGTGGTATCTGCCACCAAAGTATCGCCTAATACAATAAAACCACCATCAAGGGTATTCTGAATAGATTTGCCCGAATGTCCGCCCAAATTGCGTGTCCACAGTTCATTGCCGTTTTGGTCTGCTTTTATCAAAAAAATATCTTGGGTGTTGTTAGTGCCTGCCGCAAAAGAAGTAGTTGCCCCCAAAAACACATACCCCCCGTCGGTTGCGGTAACGGCTGAATAGGCTTCATCGTTGGTGGCCCCACCAAACATTTTGATAAATAACCCTGAGGTGTCGGGGTTTACACTGGGGGTAGTTTTGCAGGCAACTATACCCAACAGTAAAAACAGGTATGACAAAAATTTACGCTTCATGTTTATAAATGTTATGTTCAATTGTTGTCGTACCGACATACATCGGTATTCAGGCTCTTCGCTCATTGTTGCGCTTCGCTTGATGGTTCAATGGTTGCGCGAAATAGTAAAAAGGTTAGAGCTTTCCATCTATTGATTTTATACGCTGCTAAAAATCAGCGTACTATGAAATCGGTAGCAGGCTTGAAGAACAGCCTCAAGCTTGAAGCTCGTCGCTAAAAGCTTAAGACTGTAGAAGCTATCGTATTTTTTTGGGCTTATATATAGGGTACATGTACCCCAGTGAGAAGGTAATGTTGTTGGTAGTAAAATCGTTGTCTATGTGGCCATACTTAAACAAGAGCTCGTTTACGCTAAAGCGTTGGGCAGCATTTACGGCATTGCTCAATCCCATGTAGTAGCGTACATCAAACACCAGATAGCCTCTGCCTCGCTTAAGTTCTACGCCTGCCCCCAACAAAGCCGAAATGTTGAGGCGATTACGCATGGGGGCTACCGGAATACTGGTACCTGTCACCTCACGCTGTACATCGGCACTTACTTTGTCACGACGCACCACTACGGCACTCGCCGCCAACAACACGCCAGTTGATATTCCGCCAAATACATAAGGCTTGAGGTGACTACTAAAGTTATATTTGTCGCCCAAGTTATAGCGAACCCCCAGGGGTATTTCTATCCAGTTTTGGTTTTCTTCATAATTGGTAGAAGCATAGCCAAAAAGTTGGTTGTTCAGGGTATAGCTGCGCCCCGAGTAGTAGGCTTCCATAAACACCCCCAGTTTTTTGGTTAGCGGAAGCTCCACCGCCCCTCCTACCTGAAAACCCAGCTTAGAGGTATAAGTTTCACTAAATGAATGAGGATCGTCTACACCAAAGGTCTTAGTCACATTAAAACGCATAATGTTGCCTCCTACTTTGCCGCCAAAAGCGAGCACTGGGCGCACTCTGAAGTTACCATACAGTTTTTTAAATTCACTGGGGGCATTGTTTTTTAATCGGTATTCGGGCTCCAGCCTGAGCAACTTTAGCAATATTTTTTCTGCACTTTCTTCTTCATTCAAGTACAGGTAAGTAAGCGATAGCAAATAATACGCTTCCATTTTTTGGTTGCGGTCAAAATTGCCTTTTCTTGCTTTTTTATCGTTAAACACATCCAGGCAATCGTCCAAAATATCGGGTACTTCATTAATCCTCCCCTCTTCGTAAGCCGCCTGCGCTTTTTTCAATGTTTCAGCACAGTCTTTCTCAGCAGCACTTGCCACCGAACAAAGCCCTAAAACAAAACAAAGGGGGAGCCACAAGAAACACGTAAAAAGTCGATGATTGAAAGTTGGTAGCGCGTAGTGGTCGACTATTTTCTTTGCGTTTTTGCAAATATGATAAAGTTGATAATCCATAGTCATGAGTGATTAATTCTTAGTTTTTTGCTTGTACCTCCCAAATTACGAGTTTGAGAATTACGAATTGGGCAAGGCATTTTAATTACGAATTGGTTAATTACGAATTACGAATTGGGCACAGCCATTTGTAATTTAGTCCGGAGTTAGTAGTCTGTAGACCATAGTGGCTTCGCCTTCATTCGTATATTAGTCCGGAGTTGGTAGTCTGTAGACCATAGTGGCTTCGCCTTCATTCGTAATTGATCCATTCGTAATTCGTAATTGATCCATTCGTAATTCGTAATTGAATATTAGTCCGGAGTTAGTAGTCTGTAGACCATAGTCGCTTCGCGCTCATTCGTAATTCTCTCATTCGTAATTCGTAATTAACTAACCTACTTCTTCTTCTTCGGTGGAACTCTAAAAGTTTGCTCGTAAGGAATATCCTTTGCCACATAACGCTTCCATTCATCCGGCTTAAAGTTATGAATCCCTTTTTGGGTCAACACATCGCCCATAAGCGAAGGGTTAGTAGGCCATATCCGTACCAGATTATCGCGGCAACCCGCCAACAAATAATCGCCATCGTTGCTAAAGGCAATAGACCATACCCAGTCTTCGTGGTCTTTCAACACAATGGGACTATTGGTAAGCTCGCGCATGTTCCAGATACGCACTGTTTTGTCAAAACTCGCCGTAGCCATTTGAGTGTCGTCTTTGTTAAATTCTATATTATTGATTTTTGCGGTGTGCCCTTCCAGTTGAATAATGGGCTTTTTGTTTTGGGCTATTTTAGTCAAGTCCCAAATACGTACAATCCCCAATACATCGCCCGCCACCAGGTAACGCCCACTATTGCTAAAAGCTACAGCGTGCATGCCTACGGTGTTTTTAAACAATACCGATTGTTGATTATTCTTTTTGCGGTCAATCAATACCAACTCACCATTGTTTTGTCCTACAGCCATATAGTGGCTCTCGGCATTGGGTTTGTGGTGCACCGCCAACCCATTTACTTTAGATTTGAGTTGGGTAATCTCAGTAGCATTTTTAAAGTCCGATAAATAAATCTTTTGATCCGAAGTATGAATAATCAACCCTTGGTTGTTGGGGGTAAAGGCAAGGTTCCATACTTTGGTACCGCTTTTAAGGGCTATATTTCTTTTAGAAAACCTGCCATTGCGTTGAATGGTAAAAAGTTGTACCCGACGGTCGTCGCCTCCGCAGGCCAGGTACTTGCCATCGCGACTTACTACCAAGGCTCGCTTGATATACCCGCCCGACACCAACACTTTAGGTGGGTCTTTGGGTTTTTGCAGGTTCCAGCGCAATACTTTGCCATCACTACCTGCCGAGTATACCACTTGCCCGCTGTTGGCGTACGATGGGGCAATCATACGCACTGCGTCGCTATGCCCTGCCAATTGGTTATAGTTTTCGCCTTCAAACCTTTTGATGGCATAATACAAGCCATTGTAAATATCGGGTTGATAAAAATCGCCTCCGTATCTTTTGTTGAACTGATACGCTTTTTGGGCGTTGTTTGCCTGAATGCGTCGGTCAGAGTATTGGGTAGACTTGATGGCCATTGATTGGGCAATAGACAGCATTCGCAAGTTAAAAGCCTTTTTGTTGGCTTCGGTGGCTTCTTTCTCTTTTTGTGTGGCAATGCGGGTTTTGTCTTCCGCTATTTTGGTTTGTTTTTTTGCTTCTTTTTCATTTTTCAAGGCAATTTGCTTTTGCTCGTTTGCCTCTTTTTCTTTTTGCTCCGCCACTACTCTTAGTTCGTCAGCCTTTTTCTTCTCTTCTTGGGCATGCTTTTTTTCTTCTTGAGCGTGCTTTTTTTCTTCCTCTGCGTTTCGTTTTTCTTTTTCGGCAAGGCGTTCGTTTGTTAGGGCTTCTTTTTCCCTTTTCAGGGCAATTTTTCTTTGTTTATCTGCTTCTTTAGAGTTTTTCTTAGCAATCACCGCTTGCTTGGTGGCGGCTTCTTTTTGACGCTCAGCCTCTACCGATTGCGAAATGGCATATACTAAAAATCCAATACTGATCACAGTAGCGGTACCCATAAACAAGGCGGTAACCCGTGCCCTTCGCAATGCCTTTTTTTGCTGAAGCTCTTTTATTTTTTGCTCTGTCTCAAACTCCTTCTGGCTATAGTCTAAAAAAACCATCGCCCGCTCAAAGGCAGGATCGTAGCGTTGTGCCCAGGCAAGGGTAGGTTTGTGCTTTTCGCGCCAGTTGAGCGCCAACTGCAAATCGGGCGGACGCCACAAGCCCGATTTACCCACTTGATACATCGCTGAGGCTTCTGACAAACGCATATACATTTGCACAGCTTCGCCCTCATCTTCTACCCAGGCTTTTAGGCGTACCCAAATACGCATCAGGCTTTCGTGTGAAATATCTATCACTGAGCCATCATCCAGCGGAATGCCTGCGGGAGGCATTAGCAAAGAGCGCCCTGGCTGGCGAAACTTTTCTACAATTCTTATCACAGTACCTTCGCTGGCACTGGCAATGGCCACAATCTCGCCCAAACGAGTGGGGCGACGTACCCCGTTGGCGCTCTCGCCTCCTTTTTCGGTCAGCGCCTTAAACATTACCTCACATACCTTGCGTTCTTCGTCGGTCAACTCATCGTAGGCTTCGTCAGCGTGCTGCGATAGTGCCGACTTCATGGTACCTATGGCCTCGTAATGCTCTATATCCAGTGGAGCATCGGCTGCGGTACGGTTATCTGTCCAATAGTCCCAGGTACGCATCAGCGAATGCTGCATAATGGGCAATTGATCGGGGTTGTCGCCTACATCATTCAGTAGTTTTTGTACCAATCGGGGGGTCATCATACCACCACCCACCAACACCGGCCCAGTAATGGCCATTTGTTTTTGCTTGCGGGTCATTTGGGGAATCATGTAATAACTCTGATTGATAGATTCGGTCAGTTCGGGAAATGCGGCACAGTCGCCAATAAAATCTGACCGCATGGTTATGATCAGATAAATGGGGGCACTGGTGGTTTTGATGGCTTCCATCAATAGGTTAACAAAAGCCAAAGACTCGTTGAGTGAGTCTTTATTTTCTTCGTTTTTTTTAAACCGGAAAAGTTCTTCAAATTGGTCAATCAAGATCAGTACGTTGCGTCCCTTAAACTCTTTGGTTTGCTGTACTGCTTCTACCAAGCCAAGCGAGCTACTTCGCAAAAGAGTCGAAGTGATGGCTTTTTTGATTTGCTTGTTTTCCTTGTCGTAAGATTGATAAGTATTGTCGTGTTTGAGTAAAGCATCTGCCAGATTGTCTATAGGCCCTGCACCTGGTCGGCTCACTACCACGCTCCAGTTAGAGGTGCGGTCGGTCATAAACCCTCCATATAAAATAGGGATGACCCCACAATATATAAACGAAGACTTACCACTACCCGAAGGGCCTACTACGGCAACAAATCGGTTTTCGGCAAGTTTGAGCAATACTTCGTCGCTTTGCCCCTCTCGTCCGAAAAACAAATAGCTTTCGTCTACTGAGAAAGGGCGAAGACCTGGAAAAGGGTTAATAATAGTATTAATCCCTGCATACTCATCCTGTAAGATATTGTCTTCCATGATGGTAAATGTGTTTTAATTTAGTCAATAGTCGGGAGTCCATAGTCAGGAGCTTCTACAGCTTCAAGTCCTTAGAATTCTACGATCTGCGTCAGCATTGTCGACTGTGGTCTGTACTATACCAAAGACTCAGCAAGCTGCAAAAAGCTATCGTCTCCCGACTATAGACTATAGACTATGGACTAATTTTATAGTACTCAATATTCTATGATATGCATCAGCATTGTCGACTGTGTGGTCTATACTATACCAAAGACTCAGCAAGCTGCAAAAAGCTATCGTCTCCCGACTATAGACTATGGACTAATTTTATAGTACTCAATATTCTATGATATGCGTCAGCATTGTCGACTGTGGTCTGTACTATACCAAAGACTCAGCAAGCTGCAAAAAGCTATCGTCTCCCGACTATAGACTATAGACTATGGACTAATTTTATAGTACTCAATATTCTATGATATGCGTCAGCATTGTCGACTGTGGTCTGTACTATACCAAAGACTCCCGACTATGGACTAATTTTTAGTTCGTTAACTTTGATTGTTTTGTACTGCCTGATTTAGAATGTTTTGAAAAGTAAACTCTGCTGAAAAATCGTTCAGGTCTATGTTTTCTACCTTTCTAACATTATAAGTCTTCAGGTCTTCTTTTGTAATGTTGTGGTAGTCATTAATTGCCAACAAAATTTTTGCCCGCATGGGACGCTCTCTGCCAAAGCCGGGGGCTTTTACCAAATCTTTAAGTTTTACCTTTACCCATTGTTCGTCTGCTTTTTCGGCAAGCACCAAGGCAACATCACAATACTTGAGTCCTTCTATGTGTTGTTGGCGTACTTCCAGTATCGACCCCATCAGCATAGGGGTAATGACATAAAAACCCTGGGCTTGCAGGTGTTCCATCAACAACAAAGCGGGCTGAGTGTCTACCCTATCAAATATAAGGTACACTTGTAACTTATTCGTACTGGTTTTAGGCGCATGGTCGCGCTCTTGCATCTGTACAGGGCTGTCGGTCAAGCTTTTGCGAATGGTAGTTTTGAAATCTTCCAAAGGAATTTGCAAAATTTCGGCATTGGATAGCCCTTGGGCATTTTCGCGTAAGTTTTCTATAAACCGTTGTTGTCGTTCGCTGGCTTCTATCAATGAAGGAGGCAACCAAATCAAACGCGAAAACTTTTCAGTGCCTTCGCTTTGCTGTTGGCTGTACTCCGAGGCAAGTTTGTTTTGCAGCTCTATTACCGACACCTCACCTCCTTTGATATTTTCGCCATATTCGCGCCCTATCAAATGAATAGAAATCAACGAACGCTTAAGGTCTGCCAGTACTGCCTGTTCTAACTTTTCAACGTCGTTGGGCAAAGTATAGTTGGGCAACACCTGATAACCATGTCTTTGCAACTCCCGCTTGATAATGGTACGCTGTATGGTCAGCTCCTGGCTGGTTTCGGCAAGGTATACGGTGCCTGTGTTGTCCCCCTCTCCTATGATCCCCTCCAGCAGTTGCTCATCATTTTTAATGGCTTGTTTTTTATCAAACCGGGTCAGCACGTGGTAAATATCATAAGCAAGGTCTACGAGAGAAGTCCAATAGTTTTTTTCGGCTATGCTGCTAAAAAAGTCTTCAAATTCTTGCTCTTCTCCGGTTTCACGGTTAAGATAAAACAAATTATAGTTCAACAAAGGTTTCAGCAACAAAGGTTGGCTGTCGTAAGCTACCGGATATTTTACTACTTTAAAGCAACGTTTGTCAGGGGCAGGCAAATCGGGTTGTTTTTGGGCAACTTCAAAAAAAGTATTGATTACTTTTTCCTGGATGGGTACCTGCACATACTCAGGCGATACAATGGTTACCAACACCTTGGTTTGGTTCAATACATTGAGCGAGGTAGAGTCTTGTAAAAGCTGACTATCGAGCAAGGCTATTTTTGGGTGCTCCTGTAGCAATTGGCTCAATACCATATTCAAAAAACGCTTGAAACTCGACACCCACCCTGTTTGTTGCTCGCTGTCAACCTGATCATCTTTTTCTACATAATTTATAAGAATGTCGTGTGTCATATTATTTGTAATGGCGGTTCTTTCAAGTGCTTAAGGTAAAATTTAAATGTACTTTCAGTGAAAAGTAACAAAGGCAATAATGAAACCAAAATGTACACTAAGATTAAAGTGATTGTAGGATCTACAGGATTAGCTGAAGCAGAGCTCAGCACAGCAAGCTGTAGCTTCGGTTGATTAATGTTGGTATTCAAGCAATTAGTCAAAACCCATCCTCAAAACCATTTTCGTTTAAATGTAATTACCAATACTCCGCAGTGATTTTAGTCAAAGTTGTTTGCTGTTTATCAGTTATTTATGAATTTAAAAACTATTTAATTGGATGTTTAGGCATAAAACCGAAACACTTTTAAAAATAAAGTGAGTATACAATCTCAATATAAAATACTGGTTTACAGTATTTAACAAGGTGAACATTTACTCGAATCAGCTATGGACTATCGACTAAATACTATGGACTATTGATTATAAATCAATTTCAAATAGTGGCTCTTCTATGTCAAGCGACTTGTAATCAAACGCTACATTTACATTATGAATAAACCCACGCACCAACTCAGGATAGGTGCTCATTCGGGCAAAAAACTCGTGTTGATCTATTGCATACAACAATGAGTCTTCAGAGGCGATTGCTTCATCGTAGGTTTTGCTTGCGTCCATCATCAACAAGCTACCAAATGTGGTGGTCTCGTTCAGGTTTACCTCTTTACCTTCTGCATTTTGCGTATGCAGATTACCTTTTGCCAATATAAACAAACATTTTTGTGCTTCCTCGTTATTCAATATCAGTTTTTCTCCCTTAGGTAAACTTTGGGGCTGTATAATGTCAGATATTTCGGCAAGAATATCTCCTGGTACCCCATTAAACAATGCCACTTTTTTTAGAAACAATACCCGGCTATATAGTAGCTCTTCGGCAATGTCAGTATTTTCCTGCAAAACAATTTTTCCTAGTTTTTCTTCGAGTTGCTCTTTTATATCCACGTGCAATCGTGGGCTTACCCTATCAAACAAAGGCTTGTCTAACTGATACAATGCCCAGGCAGCGGTTTCCCGCAATAAGTTGTCTTCGTGAAAAAGATTAGCTACCAGTTCCTGTTTTTCGTCGAGATTTTCTACGTGTGCCAAAGCAAACATAGCACAAGCCCTGGTCCAACGGTTGGTATACCTGTAGTCTCTTGTAATCAAGTGCTTGAGTACTTCTGTATGATCAAAGGTAATGCGTGGAAAGTAATTTTGTAACTTGGCAATTTTTTGCGCTACTGGAATATCTTCCAGCAATGGGAATAAAATAGGCTTTAGGTTTTCGTCTAAAAACATATCCAGCAATTCTATGGCAAACAATTTACCTTCAGTTTCTTCACTATCAAGGCTTTGTTGTACCAATTCTATCGACTGGCTATCGTATATTAATGACAGTAACCTAAAAATACTGTTGAAGTTATACCTTATTTCTTCTTTGAGCGAGCCGCGTAACTCTAGAGTTTCGTCCCGTTTTTCCACCTCCAGCATTGCCGCCAGGTCCCAGGCAGCATCGCCAATTTCTATTTCAAGAATGTTAATAATTGCAGGCACCCGCTCTTCGGGTACTTCGGCATTGCAATAACTTAGCGAAAGCAATACTTGGTCTATAATGTCTTGCGCTGGGTGGTTTATCTTGCTCCATAGCAGTTCTATAGCGCTTTTGCTACCAATGTGCCCATAAATCTGCACAATCTTAATCATTACCAGTTCGCTTTGCCCCGACTTGTAAAAGGCGTGTTCGAGTACTGGCAAAATACGGTCGCCACACTCTACCAACGATGCCGCCGCCATATTGCCGTATTCGGGCGATGCCAACAGGTCTATGAGCACCGTCCAGCTCACCGGGCGTTGCACCTTGCGTGCCGTAATAATGGCTTCCATCTTTACCAGTGGCACATAGTCTTTGAGCAACTGAATCAAATACCGGGTGGTTTCTTCATGGTCATAAATCCTCATGAGCTTTGCTGCCATTACCCGGTCGCCCGTTTTCTTCGACTTTGCCAACCTGATTACTTCTTCGTGGTGAATGTTTTCGGTAGCTACTGTAGTATAGTCCTTGCGGAGATTGAACCTGGCCGAAGGGCGATCGGTAGCCGATGGGTTGCTGGCAGGCAAAAATGTAGTTTCGGATACCAAACGGCTGTCTATAGTAGAGGCTTCCAGGTCTTTTACCTTGGCAGATACAAAGTTTCTAAGTTGCCGATTGGCAGAAGCTTCTAGTTTTTTGAGTGATTTTTCAAACAGCACGGGTTCTGTTTTTTCCATAAACTTAAGAATGAAAATCACTTTTTCGGGGTGGTCACTTTCCAACTCTTTCTCTAGTATAATTCCAATGGCGTCGGCACTTTGCAAACTGCTCACATCATTGGTTTCCTGGGTTTTTTCGAGGGTGGTGCGCAAGCTTTCCTGGTATTTGGTGTGCATTTTTATAATGATATATATCCAGGCACCAATGATCAATAATAAGATGTAAGAAAACGAAAGAAGATTGAAAAACTTGGCTTTGTCGATGGCTAACATCAGCAAACCTGCAATCATACCTGCTGTTACCTTGACAATACCATCCAGGCGTGTCATGACAATCAATCGTATAGATTTGTCAATAGGAAACAGAAAAAACTTAAAGGTGGGTTCATCAAAGGCATCTTTGAGCGCCGAAAAGAACAAACTGCTCAACGCCACTGCCATAAAAAAGAAGATAAAATTGTTGTCTCCGCCAGGGGTAAACCCAAAAAACGATCCTGCCAGCACAGTGAGTACAGTAAACAAGATCAATAGCAGGGCATTGATTAATAAAGTAATTTTTAAGCCATAATTTTCTACCAGCCAATCGCCCACAAAAGTTTGTGCCAACATACTAAACACCAGCGTAATGCCCTGAAATACCCCAATAAAGTTTACCAGGTCTTTTTCACGGGGAAACTGCTTGGTAGCAGTGTTCAGAAACGAATAGTCTATAAAGTTTCCGGCAATGGTTACAATCATTACAAAGCCAATCAACCAAATAATATAGTTGTCTTTAAACATTTGCGGAATAGACAGCTTTCCGGTGGTTTTTTCGTGCGCTTCCATACGCACAAAGTTGATGGCGGGCGAGTTGCGTACCAGCAATATATGCACAAAAATGAGGAGTCCGGTACTGGCAAAACTGATCTCAAGCAAGTCTATGGTTTTCATCAAAGAGTTGGCAATGGGAATTACCGCAAAAAAAGCTACCAATGTGGCCAAGCCTTTGCCTATGTCTACGCCTCCTACAATGCGTTTTTGCTGTTTCAGGTCAAAAATACGGGCAATCATACCCCAGAAAATCAACAACACCAAGGCCTCAAAAGGCACCATAAGCATAAAGCCAAAAAACACCAATTTGGCTCTAATGTCCTTGTCAGGAATAAGTCCGTAGCCCAGCCTTAAACTAAAAATAGAGAGGGTAATAATAATGAGCACCACCAGCGATAAACGGGCGTAGGGGCGTACCCGCTGGTAATGAGAAAACAAAGAGGTGATAATAATGCCCACAATGCCTTGCCCTACCATAGCCAGGGGCAAGTCGGTGGCTTCGTCAAAGGCAGTGACAAACAGGGCACTCATACTGGTATTGTAGGTTGCCAAAAAAATGCCTATACAGAAACCCATCAGGAGGAGGAGGAGCACCTGAATAAATTCACTGTCTTCTATATTTAATAATTTAAGAAGAACCTTTTTCATAGTTCGCTTATGCCTCTCAAAGATTTGTATAGTACAACGAGAGGGGTAGTATTAAAGTTGTTTCAAATAAAATAATGCCTGAGACTATAGTAAGTACTTGCAGACACGATTGTAATGTAAGTTTTGGCTTGATTTATTAAAAATAGTCAATTAATCTAGCCAGCCAAACAATACTCAAGCTTTGTTTGACATGACCAATTTTATATTGAATGAGGAAGAAAAAATTACGCCAGTTTTGTGGTTTTTAAATTGTTTTATATACAATAGTCCATAGCCCTGACAAGGTTCCCCGTAAACGGGATGTCGGCATAGCCTCCACTAGGGACTAGGTGCAAGGTTCTAGGTATACCTTGTTCCACAAGTAACCACACTTTTATATCACATTGATTTTTAGCAACTTATAAAAAGCGTAGTTAGAAGCGTCAACAAGGTTCTAGGTATACCTTGTTCCACAAGTAACCACACTTTTATATCACGTTGATTTTTAGCAACTTATAAAAAGCGTAGTTAGAAGCTGATTCGAGTAAATGTTTACCCTATTAATCATTGTAAACCAATGGCGTATATTAAATTTGTGTACTTGCTTTATTTTTCAAAGGGTTTCAGGTTTACTTCTAAATTAAATAGTTTTTAAACTTATAACCATTTGATAACCGACCAACGGGAGCTCAACGAAGGTAATCAGTAATCAACTTTGACTAAAATCACTGCGGAGTATTGATACTTAAACAAAAATGGTTTTGGGGACAGATTTTGACCAATTGTCTGAATACCAACATTAATCAACCCAAGGCTCAATGCTTCTCAAGTATTGCCGCTCCTGTTTTACACCTGCCAGTTTTTTTAGTATAGACAATTAAAATTTAATATTTCCGTCAAGCATTTTAAAACCTATAACAAAGATAAAGATCCATACCTGCCAGGTTTTCAAAACCAGGCAGGTATAAAAAGCTGTTTGATTAAAAGTCTACCAACTGCACTAGAAAACCTGCCAGTTGTAGGCAAAAGCGCTCAACTCACGCTATAGGCCCGCCATTATCTCGCGAAAACTGCTCAGACCTGCCTCAATGTTTTCTACAATTTCTTGCGCCAACACATCAGGGTCGGGCAAGTTGTCGAGGTCGGCAAGGCTTTGGTCTTTGAGCCAAAAAATATCTAAATTGGTTTTGTCGCGTGCCATGAGCTCCTCATAGCCAAATTTGCGCCAGCGTCCTTCGGGATTTGCCTCGCTCCAGGTCTCCTGGCGCTTATGGCGACTGCCAGGATTATACAATTTGATAAACGCTTGCAAATCTGCGAGTCGCAGCGGTTTCTTTCTGAGGGTGTGGTGCACATTGGTGCGATAGTCGTATACCCATACCTCTTGAGTCCAGGGAGTTTTGGCGGCGGCTTTGTTGTCAAAAAACAACACGTTTGCCTTTACCCCATTGGCATAAAAAATACCCGTAGGCAAACGCAAAATGGTGTGTAGTTCGGTGGTTTTGAGCAATTCTTTGCGCACGGTTTCGCCGGCGCCTCCTTCAAACAACACGTTGTCGGGCAGCACCACCGCCGCCTCGCCGTTTACTTTGAGCAACGATTTGATGTGTTGCAAAAAATTGAGTTGTTTGTTCGACGTGGTAGCCCAAAAGTCCTGGCGGTTGTAGCTCAGGTCTTGGCGTTCTTGCTCGCCGTCTTCGTTGGTAATGGTCATGCTACTTTTTTTGCCGAAAGGCGGATTTGCCAACACGTAGTCGTGGCGCTGGCTGTCTTGGGCAATGAGGGCATCGGCAGACGAAATCAACGAATCGCCGTCTATCTCGCCTATGTTGTGCAAAAACATATTCATGAGGCACATGCGGCGGGTGCTTGCCACTATTTCGTTGCCATAAAAAGTCTCTTTTTTCAAAAACTTCTTTTCGTCACGGTCTAGCTCGTGGTTGTCTACAATATAATCGTAAGCCGCCAAGAAAAAGCCGCCCGTACCGCACGAAGGGTCTACGATGGTTTTGTTGGGTTGGGGTTGCACACACTCTACCATCGCCTGAATAAGCGCCCTTGGGGTAAAATATTGCCCCGCGCCACTCTTCACGTCGCTGGCGTTTTTCTCAAGCAAGCCCTCGTATATTTTGCCCTTGAGGTCGGCACCCATGGCGCTCCAGTCTTCGCGGTTGATCATGTCTATGATCTTCAGCAACTTGGCAGGGTCTTGTACCTTGTTTTGGGCTTTGGTAAAAATCTGCCCCAATATGCCCTGTTCGCTGCCCAAGCTGCGCAACATTTGGGTATAAAACGCCTCTAGAGCTGCCCCCTTTTTGCTGCGGAGGTTTTGCCAACTGCATTGCTCGCCGTCGGGCAGTTCGTTGCCGTTGATGTCTTTCAAACGCGGAAAGTCTACCCTGCCCGATTCTTCTGCCATTTTCAAAAACAGCAAATAGGTAATTTGTTCCAAATAATCGCCATAGCCCACCCCATCGTCGCGGAGCACGTCGGCAAAATTCCATACTTTAGATACTATACTTGCTTCTGTCATTATTGTGTGATGTATACTTTAAAATTCGTTGGTCTAAATTCGGCACGCTGGTGCAGGTTTTTGATAATAAAAAAGTCGGCAGAGTTGGTAGCTTTGTCGTAATTATACAAGCGATACACCCAATATTGTTGGGGGTGCAAGCGGGCAAAAGCTACCTCGTTGGCGCTCATAAAAAAAGGCGCTTCCGCAGATTGGGTAGTGGTTTTTACTTCTATGTATACCTCATTGCCTTCTTTGTCAAACGACAATATATCGTAGCCTTCGCCATCGGCTTTTTTTTCCACCTTTTTGGCACTTTTCTTTTGATTATTTTGCTTGAGTCTTTCTCGCTCCCACAAAATCACCAAAGCTTCGCCCGCGTCGCCTAGCTCTTTCTTCGTTTTTGCTTCTGCCACATGGTCTTTAGCAGGTTGTGGGGCAAAACTAGGCACAGCATCGGCAGGTGGAGGCGCTGCAAACTGGGCAGGAGGCACTTGTTCACGGAGTCGGTTTTGGGCAAGCAAGGCAATCATTTGCTCATAATGTTTAAAGTTATCGATGATATATTGGCGACTTTCTTTTACCAATTTGTCCCAATCATAGCCTGACAAATTGTTTACCTTTAATCGGTTTATCTCTATTTTGTGGGTTTCCATATAGTTCTCCAGTGCCTTTTTGTGGTCTTCGGTGAGCAAATCGCCCGCATATTTGTAGCCAACCTTGCAATATACCTCTATCGCGCTCACTCCCAGGCTAAAATGCACCCCACTTTTTTTGTGCTCGGCGAGGGTAAGCCTCACCCAAGTATAAGGAAAAAACTCTTGCCCTTGAGAAATCGCACTTTCCCTTTTACTCACAACAAAGCCCTCCAGTTGATTGCACACTTGCTCGGCAAAGTGTGCCGATTTTGCCCAACAAGTAGCTTTTATTTGTTCTCTGGCAGCTTGATCTGCAGGGTTGTTTTTATCATACGTTTTGTTACCCCGTTTTGCCAACAATGCAATGTCTGCCGAGGTGAAAAACGGTGGAGCATTCAAAGCTTGGTTTTTCCAATAGTCAAAACAACTTTTTCGCATTTCTGCAAAAAAAGCATCTTCGTCATCTATTTGAAAGGGGTTGGGTAGATTACGCGCCATAGTAAAAAAGCCGTTGCCAGGCTTTTGGTTGTCTTGGTCAACCACTACCACGCTCAACAAAGGTGCTTTTTGTTTGTGTTCTTCGGTTGATATGGCATCAAGCACATTAGGCAAAGTAAAACGGATTTTGCTCCAATCGGTGTTAATTTTTTTTGCCACCTCGCCATAAGTAATCAACTTTCTTTGGCTCGCTCGCTCAATCAATAATGTTCGTAATTTTTGCTGGTCTATAGTCATGTCAATCAAAGTTTATTTTACAGATGTCTTCTTTTTTGTGCCCCTAGATGCTTTTTTTGGCGCTTTTGCCTCCGCTTGGGCTTTTTCGGCTTCTATTTGTGCCAACAAGGTGCTGGCGGGTGCCCAATCTTTCTCATTTTTGCAAGTGACAAGCTCGGCATCGCTGAGTAGGCGCCCTTCAAAGGCTTTCTTCAAGATGCTTTGCCGCAAGGCTTCGGCTTTCGCCAAACCCGTTTGAATACTCGCCTCTACCTGGTCGCACACCGACAAACGGCTTTCTATTTCTTGGACGATTTGGCGTTGTTCGGGGAGGGAGCAGAGGGGGAAGGGTAAGTTTGATAATACAGTCAAATTTATAGAGGCTAGATTAGTAGTTTGCTTGGCTTTGCTAAAAAAATACTTTTTTGCGGTTCTTGTTTGAGAATAGTAACCAATGAATTTAGGTGGCATGTCTTTTAAGTATAATCTAGCACGAAAAATATGATTTTGATGTATGCAGTTTTCTATTTCATTTCTCCAAATAGTCCCTCTCCCAAGCTTATCTTTATCACCTCCCTCAGTATATAATATATCACCCTCATATAATTTATATTTATCAAGATCACTTGGTAGTACATCTATCACCTTTACATGGGTTAGGTCTAAATAACCATCTTGAACATTTGCAACACGTAAATAAGGTAAAGAAATAAGCTTTTGTCCGTCAAGTTTTCGTCCTTTTGTAACACCACCTATCAACTCAGCAATATTAACTAAACAATTCCACCCCCAACCTTCAGGCAAATTCGGCAATTGCTTCAACTCCTCTTCGCTCAAAGGAGCTACTTCTTTAGGTGTTTTGGGTTTAGCGGGCTTTTTACCCTCTTTGCCCTCAGCTTCCCAAGTTTTTACGGCTTGCGCCCAATCAGCCAATTGTTGGGCGTGGTGTTGGGCGCGTTCCTCCTTTATTTGCACCAGCAAAGCCTCGGCAGTGGGCAAGTTGCTTTGTTGGGTGCGCCACGCTTTGGTCAGTTCTCCTTCAAACGCCTTTTTGAGCACGGCTTGGCGGTAAGTTTTCAATTGTGCTTCGGCTTTTTTGAGCGAGGCTATGCCCGCGTCTAACTCACTCAACAACTGCTCTATTTTGGCTACTATGGCGCGTTGTTCGGGGAGGGGGGGGAGGTTGAATTTAAGTTTGGCAAGTATCTGAGCATTTACATTTGTTTTTAGACCTACTTTGTTAAGGTTTATTTGTTCCCAATAATCTAGTGATTGAAAAAAGTTATATACAAACTTAGGCTCTATACTTTTATTAATTTTAACCCTTATTAAATATGATGCAAAAACAGCTTTTTTAGGCACCTGATCTTTAATTAAATAACTTTTCCCAACTGTACCACCAGTTCGTGCAAAAACAAGATCATACTTATTGAGTTGAAACTTACTTATCTCAGATTTAGGAATATCACAGAAAGGTACTTCACTCCAATTAACTTGACCATTTTGGATATCTGTAATCCTCAAATATTTACAATCATCCTGAGCTTTATTCTTTTTTGCTGTAGCGGTATAACCGTAATGAATTCTATCAGATACCTCTTTTAACTCAACTTCAATCCAATCTTCTCTCATTGTTTCTCTTGCTTTTTTTTATTCTTTTTCTCACTTGTCTTTACTAGGATGCGTAGGATGCACGGATTTTTAGGATTACTTGACTTCTGCGAGCAGGTAAATGAGCCCGTAAACGTTGTGCCCTTAGTACTATTATCCTACTCAACTGTCTTTACCAGGATGCGTAGGATGCACGGATTTTTAGGATTACTTAG
>NZ_CANLRP010000173.1 GCF_947493425.1 uncultured Microscilla sp.
GTGACGAACAAATTTTTTACAAGGGCAGGACGATGATTTGGAAAAAACTCCTTAAATTCGTCCAAGAGTGATAAAGGGTGTTCGGTATTATTTAGCATTTTACTAAGTAACATCTTTTTCACTCTATTTTTTTGTTATAATTTAACTATTAGGTTATACCATGTACAGTAGGATGATTGTTTATACTTAAATCTGGATCGTATTAGCCTTTCAAACGCTTTTGGAGTACAATCTAAATTAAATTTTGCATCTAAAAAAAGCAAGTGTTTAATAAGTTTTAGGCTATAAAACTTAATAGCTCTACATAAGAAATCTTGATTAATATTTAGATTGAGTTCTCTCACATAATACTCCATTAACTCATAGCAGTCAAGATCGTCTTTAAAAACGAGTTTTAAAGCTTCTTTTTTCTCTCCCTCCCAAGTAAAACCCATTGCCTTGTATTTTTTTATGCGTGCGAGGTTACAAGCTTTACATGCTAACTTGATGGGGTTTTCATAATTTACTGTATCTAATTTTTCGGGAGGTACATATTTAAAAAATAATGGAGCCAAGTCATCTCTACCCAATGACCAATGAAAATCATAGGGGCTAAAACCGTGGGTATTGATGAGGGTATCCATCGTTTGTTTCATTTCTTTAAACCGCTGACTGGAGGTGTCGGAGCAATCGCAAGCGGCGGCAACCTTACTCAGGGCATTAAAATACTTCCCTGTCAGCTTCGCCCCATACTTCTTCAACAACCAAAAAGCCTCCAAGTCCCAGCTTTCGATGGCAGTGGCAACGGGGCGCACTTCGGGCCCATACAACAACCTGCCGCCGTTGGGAGGCGCGCCTTTTTTGAGCAAGTATTCTACTATTTGCAATTTTGCGGGGCTGCGGGTGGTGTCCTTCAACACTTCGTGCAAGGCAATGGTGAGTTTGTCGTAGTGGTCGGTTTTGGTGTAGCTGCGATTGAACAACGATAGGGGCAGGGTGAGGAGCACCAAAAAGCCGGGCATTTTTTTCGCCTTTACCTTATAAGTGCTGTTAATGTAGCGCCCTCCGTGCAAAATGTCGGCGCCTTGGTCAATCAGCTTCAAGGCTTGGGCATAGTTGCCTTTGCTCAGGCTTTGGTTGAGTTGTTTGTACAAAAAAGCATCGTCTTGGGCGTGGCTGGGCAGGGCGCAGCAAATGCCCCCACTGAGGAGCAATAGGGTAATGAATAGTTGTTGTCGCATGGGCGCTGAATACTTGATTTGTAAAAACTCAAAATACAGTAAAAACAACGTTGGGCAAAGTAGATCAAGTGTTTTTTTGCCCAAAAAATGGGGCTAGGCGGGGACAAAGGACGTTTTTGCAAATATGAGAAGTAATGGGGTTTTGCTAGGGCAAGTTTTCGGGCTTTTCTTGGTGTTTTTTATTGGCTTGGTTGTATTTGTCTAATAACAAAAAGGCGTCTATGTCCCAGTTCTGCACTGCCAACGACAAAGGGTTAGTAAAACTTTTGCTAGGCAGTTGCCCTCCTTCAGGTGCTGCACCCTTTTGCAGTATATACTCCATTACTTTCAACCTTTCAGGGGTTCTTTGCTCATCTGTCACTACCAAGTGTAGATAATACACCCTAATGCTATATTCATGCACTATACGGCGGCGTGCCAAAAGCAATGGGGGGAGAATAAGGTAAAGAAAAACAGGGGCTTTGGGTAAATAATAAGTCACATCTTTTTTGTATACTCCTCCCTTGAACATTATGTCTGCCCCTTGATTAATAAATGACAAAGCTTGAGGATAATCTCGGCTTTCAATTGCAGCACATAATTGCTCATATAACTTTTCGTTGGGCGATTTTTGCTTTAAGGTATCAGTTTGTGCCTTAGACACTAAAGGAGATAAATATATAAGACATAAAAACGTGATGGTTTTGCTTGCAGATGAGAAGTATTGAATAAACTGCATTCGTAAAAGTTTTTTCATAAGAACAAGTATTGAAATGATGTGCCCCAATACGCTAAAATTAAACGATATGTTTCAGTTTGTTAATTGGCTTTTTGCCCCGGCAAAGAAATAAAATGCGCCAAAGTCTTTTAAAAATTAATGAAAAACAATAAGTTAGCTTAGCTATTAGCCATTGGGGTGCGAAGCTACTACAGTTTACTAACTTCCGGCTAAATGTATAAAATCGGTTAGTTCTCTGAAAAGTAGCCAAAAACTTGAAGCTTATTGTTAAAAGCACCAATATCTAAGGACTTGAGGCTTGTAGAAACTATCGACCATCGACTGAAAACTATGGACTATTACTACTACCAACAACTAAGAAAATATGGATCAATATTGTACTGCTAGTCAGGCTTACGTCATCCACAAAGAACTGGGGATGCTTGCCGAACAAATTGCCCAACAGCTCTCTGATCACTTTCCGAATTTAGTCAACGAATACAACTTTAGGGCGCATGACATTTATGCCACCCAACCCACCCAAGAGCTGCTAGAAGTCAAACCCAGTCATTACCAACACCTGATAAACGAGCTCAAGCTGAACCGCGAAGAGCGCCTGGTGCTTGCTTTGGCTTTGTCGGTGCATGTGGCGCCTCATTTGTTGGGGATATTACTTGCCACCGAGAACCATTCCGGGGGTGCTATATCGTTGTTAGGCGGCTATAGGTCTACTCAATACGGCAGGTTTATCCCTACTTTTCAAACTGCCTTCTTTTTGTTGGGCGGGGCAAGCACCCAGGCAAGGGTTGCCTACAATTATTTGCTGGAACCTTCGCATGTGTTTTTTACCAAGGGCATTCTAAAATACCCTTCCGAAGATATTGTGACCGATAGTTTTTTGGAGCTTACGCCTGAGTACCAAAGCCTGTTGGTGCATAGCCAAGCCTACGAGCCCCAATACAGTGCCCGTTTTCCTGCCCAAAAAATTACTACTTCGCTTACCTGGAACGACCTCGTGCTTACTAAAGATGCTTTGGAAGAAGTGAAAGAAATAGAGTATTGGGTGCAGCACCAAGACGAGATCATGGAAGATTGGCAGCTTAACAGACACCTGCACAAGGGCTACAAAGCGGTGTTTTATGGGGCATCGGGTACGGGCAAAACCCTCACTACCACTTTGTTGGGCAAATCTACTGGGTTGCCTGTATACCGTACCGATACCTCGGCATTGGTGTCGAAATATGTAGGCGAAACGGGCAAAAACCTAGAGAACCTATTTTCGGCGGCAGAAAATAAAAACTGGATTCTGTTTTTCGACGAGGCAGAATCATTGTTTGCCAAACGTGGTGCTATCAAAGATGCGGGTGACCAATATGCCAACCAAACCATTACTTATTTGTTGCAAAGAATAGAGGACTACAACGGAGTGGTGATACTTGCCACCAACAAATTGTCTTCTATAGACAGTGCTTTTAGACGAAGGTTTCAAAACATTGTCAAGTTTGCCAAACCCACCCGGCAACAACGTCTTCGTTTGTGGCAGCAGGCGTTTCAGGGCAACCTGCAGCTTTCGCCTGAGGTAGACCTAGAGTTTATTGCTCAACATTACGACGAGGTAACAGGAGGTATTTTGGTTAATATACTGAGAGATTGTGCCATTAGGGTGGCTCAACGCCAACAAGACAATTTAGTGAGTTGGAGTGATATAAATTATAGCTTACGCAAACAGTATCGCAAGCACCAGTATGTATGGAAAGACCCAATACAGTATGGGTTGATTGGGTAGAAGCGTTGACAGGGGCAGGCTTTGAGTATGGCTTGTTTTATAAAACTTTGTTAGTTTTATTGTTTCTTGGATGCATCAACTGTACAATTTTGAAACAAAACATTTGAAACCGTACACTTTTTATAGCAGATAAGTCTTGATTTTTTTGATAGTTTTACAGCATAAAAATAGCTGCTAATCTGCTGAGTTGTAGAATAAAATCTGGTTTCGTTTCCCTCAGGCATCCGTTCATTTTTTTCTTTAGCTAAAAAAACGAACCAAAAAAAGCCACCGCTGTAGTTTGCCTGGCTAAAATTTGTTTCATTACGCCGAAACAGCTCAAACATTCCCTCGTTCCTCGGTCAGTGATCTGTTTTTACGGCTTCATTGCTCAAATTTCTTAACGCCCACAAACTAAGGCGGAAAGTAAAGACGCTGTTTTTCAAGCACTTTTGAGACTGATAAAATTAAACTCTATACAAGGATTAGTAGTAAAAAATTAGTGTACGGTTTTGAAACAAAACAACAACAATATACCAGAACAATAAAAACAATGTAATCATTATGGGAGGAGATTGGAAAGAAATGTTTTATGCGGCTCAAGATGGTAACCTGGAGTTGGTACGTTACCATATTCGCACGGGGGTAGACTTAAACTACCGCCATCCTGAGTTTTTGACTACGGCTTTGATTGTATGCACCGAAAATGGGCACACCCACATTGCGCAATACTTGCTGGAGCAAGGCGCTGACCCTTATCTGATTGATGGGTTTAGCGGAAAAAATGCTTTTGAAGTGGCAAAAATATACAAACGCAAACCTATAGCCAAGCTACTGAAAGCTTATGTATAACCTCTAAAATAAATAAACAATAAAAACAATAGATATTTTGCCCCAAAAACCCAAAAAAACAAGGGTTATTTAAGGTATACAAAAGGTTAAAATTTTATGCGCCAAAAATGGTGGAAAATTTGGGAGCTAATTTTTTTTATTATTTGTAAAAAAAATGCTTAACTATAATGTAGTGTGCTTGTGTTTTTTAATGCACTGAAATTCAGGTGTTTAATAAATGGATGTATACTATAATGCTTGTGTTTTGATAAGTTGTAACTCTTACTATAACCTTTTGTATACCTTCTATTTTTGGAATAAACAGCCTTGCCCCCCTATATTTGTCCCATAAATTTTAATGCCTGCAATAATCGTTAAAAGAATTCTGTTGAAAAAACCTTCTAATGCCTGCAATATTGTATTTGCATAAGCTCTAAAGGTGGCCATCACAGTGTTCTGTTTTATCATTGAATAGTATAAAAATGGAAAAGTTAAATTTAATTGATTCAGCTATGTATCTAAAAAACACCTTCGCCAGTAAAGCACAGTTGCTTATACCACATCATAACTTAAATTAAATATCCATCATTGCCTGTTGTTGGGCAAATTGATTTATCAAAAGTTCTCCAACAGTACCTAATGTCAGACAACATAGTCACTCAAAGTGCCTGCTCTCTGGAGGTTCAATAAATACAGTATCTATTTGAAGTTGTTTTGCTTTTCGTGCATTTCAAAACTTGCATTATCTGCTATTTTTGAAGTAAAATTAACGAGCAAAAAAATCTGAAGGCTTATGCAGCGATTTAGATGCCTTGAGCAGTATGTCTGGTATTTGATTTTTAATAGTAAAATAATGGTAAAACCAGCAAGAAAACGCTGCAAACTCAAGAAATGAGTGCACCAAACGCCTGATCGTTGGATGCTAAATTTTGTGGGTTAGTAATGACAAAAAGCACAAGACTGCTGCAAGGGCAATGCTAACCAAAACAGCCAGGGTTTTCTACAACCATCACAAAAAACATGAATGCATTTAAAGTTATCAAAAGAACAAGCAACAAACAGCATCGGATTATTTTTCGCGACTTGACCAAACTCTATGATGAGGTAATGGAGCTCTCTGAAAATCCTCACCTCACTTACCCGCAGATGTCACGACACCTGCGTAATTTTAATAAAAAAATACACAACATCCGTGAAAAATTAGCCAATGCGCCTACCCTTAGTGCCGGAGGGTCGCTCAAAGTAGCTGCGGCAGCTTTATATATGTTGTACATGAACATGTTGCCCGAACGTAGGCTAATTGCCGAAGAACAAGGGTTTGAGCATTATAAACAAGAGTATGAAGAATGGATTCAAAAGGCTAAAGAGTATTTAGGGTAGCCATTGTGAGCAAAATGGTTTACAACCCTTAAATAAGTGCTATTAGAATTAATAAGTCCACAAGAACCGTGGACTTATTACAAAATTCAAAGGCTTTCAATTAAACTTTTGCTGTAGGAGGCTGTCTTAGGAATGGTGTAAAAATAAATTTCTATAGTAACGCTAAAATATTTTGTTGCTAGACGCGGCACGGCAATATCCAGTGGATATTGAGCGAGCTTGAGGGATGGTCGGCTAATAGCAGCGCTATTCGGCTATTTTTTAACAAAGTATAGCCTCAAAAGATGAGGTTAAGAATGTAAATTTATTTTGGTACCATTCCTTAGGGTTGAACTTAAGAAAAAGCACCACGATGAGAAAAAACACTTTGTTTTTGGTCATAATGTTGACCTTTGCTTTGGGTAGTTGTAAAAAAAGCGACCCAGTCACCACTGATCCTACTACTGGCAATCGTCCCAATATTTTACTAATCATAGCTGATGACATAGGCATAGAAGCCACCCCAGGCTACAGCATAGGAGCTATCAAACCCAGTATGCCCAATCTGCAAAAACTTGCTGCCACTGGCATTACCTTCGACAATGCCTGGGCGTATCCTGTATGCTCACCCACCAGGGCATCTATACTTACCGGGCGTTATGGCTACCGTACTGAGGTACTCAATGCCACCAATGCTGCCCAAATTTCTACTACTGAAACATCTATTCAGAAATACCTTGATGCCAACACTGCCAATGCTTATAGCCATGCTGTGATTGGTAAGTGGCATTTGTCAAACAGTGCGCTCAACCCAGGACAAATGGGGGTAGGGTATTATGCGGGGTTGCTTAAGGGTGCCCTGACCGATTACAACGAGTGGCCATTGGTAGAAAACGAACAAGAAACTACCTACCAGGGTTATTGTACTACCAAGTTTACCGACCTTGCCATTGACTGGATCAAACAACAAAACAAGCCTTGGTTTTGCTGGCTTGCCTACACTGCCCCTCATACTCCTTTTCATTTGCCACCCACTGGCCTGCATTCGCAAGGGGCATTGCCCAACAACCAGGCAAGCATTGATGCCAACCCCACTCCTTACTTTATGGCCATGACCGAAAGCATCGATTTTGAGATTGGGCGATTGCTCAACAGTATTTCACCAGATGAACTGGAGAATGCCCTCATTATTTTTTTGGGCGACAATGGTTCTCACCGTCAGGTGATTCAAGCACCTTATGCCGCTACTCAAGCCAAAGGAACCCTTTATCAAGGAGGCATTCATGTTCCTTTGATCGTGTCGGGCAAGGGAGTAAGTCGTGCAGGCGAGCGTGAGTCGAGCTTGATAAGTACTACCGATTTTTTTGCCACCATTGCCGAAATTGCGGGGGTACCATTGCCTACCTATCAGGATAGCTACAGCTTTCAACCTTTGCTGACAAGCAACACTACAGGTACCAGAATTTACAATTACTCTGAGGTATTGACTACCTCTAGTGCTGATAAGTCGGGGTATGCTATACGCAATACACAATATAAGCTTATCGTGTTTGATAGTGGGCAAAAGCAGTTGTATGATTTGGTCAATGATCCTTATGAAAAAAACGATTTGACGGAGGGTGGTGTGCTTACTACCGAACAAAGTACGGCGCTGGCTGAGTTGGAAAATAAGGCGGGGGAGATTAGAAAGTGAGACTTACCCCTCGTATTTCAAGAATAATATGTCAGACTTACAATGGTAATACTTTTGGTCTTTGTGCCAATAAAACTCTGTAGTTAAGTCTGACATATCTGGCGATAAAGTAGTCAAATGTTGGTGTATACGGGTTTTAAGAAAATTGATATTTCTTTTTAGCTTCCAACTTTCTGCCAAATTGGTTTCATCAGTTAATACCAAAAAGAAACGGTTGGAGGCATCAAACCTGGTTTCACCTTGATTTTCATAAAACCACTTTTTGAGTTCTGCAGGATTGTTTTTTGCCTCAGTGATGATCTTTTGTTTTTGAATATCAAGAATCTTAATGAACTCTTTGGCATCATTGCGTGGGTCTTCGGATACTTTATTGTAGAGGTGTTGTCTGAGGGTTTTGTCTTTTAAATCACTTGGGATAAATATATGTAGCTTTCTACAAACTTGCTTTAATTTTGTCAGCTCGTTGCCATAGCCACTATTCTTAAGCTTTTCGGCTAATAGTTGTTCAGGGAAATAAGTTACTTTAAGGTCAAAAGGTATATTATGAATAAAAAAGTCAATTTTCTTGATTAGCCCTATCGCAGGTAATACATCCTGGTGATCTTTGAATATATCTTCAATCAGAATAGACGTCCAGTGGTTATACCAGGAGTTAAGCGTATATCCTCGAAGGCTTGATAATAAGCTTCCTTCTATTTCCTGATTGATGTCATCATACGATTTGATTTTTTTCACATAGTTGTTCACAATATTTTTTTCTAGGCTATTGCCATAAGACCCGCCCCAATCAAAGTGATGCAGCCTGCTCAATTGGTCAACTAAATAATCTTGATGTTTTTCTCTTTCCCTTCTTTCTGCTTGATATTTCTGATGAATGAAGTTATTTAATTGACCTTCATGGATTTGTTTAGAATCGAATAAATATTTTAAAACATTTTTAGTGGATAAGCCCTTGGTGGTGATTTTATAATGCGTGCAAAACTCCATTAATGTAGCTTTTCGTGAAATGCTTTTTAATTTCAAAAACAACATCCCTTTTTTATTCTCTTCTATTGCAGGAAAGTTGTTTTCTCTAAAATAGGTATCTAGTTGATCAAAATCTAAGCTATTTTTGTTTGTTGCCATTGTTGTGTGGTCGAAAGTTCAAAGTTATCGATGAGTATTTTTAAAAGGTCTACATTATCTATCAATATTTTCTCCGCAAAAACTATTTTCATAATTCTAATAAAAATCTCATTTGTATCTAAGGGTGATTTTATGAGCCATTTTTTGATTTGTTCAATGAAAAGCTCTTTAACCTCTTGATTGCTTTTAGAGCGTACAACTACCGGAGACGTTGACTTTTTAAGTGTAATCAACACATCTCCTTTAATACTCTTTAAGCGGTTGATTTGCCGTGGGGTAAACGATTTTTGGGTAAGCCAGGTATAATCTGCCAACTCAAAACCATTGTTGATACAAGCGTTGGTAATCGTTTTCCATTCCAAGCCCGAAAGGGAATGATAAGTAAGGGAAAAATACTTGCTGGGCTTTAGTACTCGCTTTATCTCAGCAAAAGCTTGGTTAATATCTGTTTCAAAACTTGTTTGATTTTTTTGCCTTTGCTTGCTATCCGAAATCACAATTTCGTTGCTATAGTCAGGTTTAAAGTCAAGCCAGGCATTCCAGATAATGCTTTGTTCAAAATATGGAACAGCGTCACCATAAGGTGGGTCGGTAAAAATATAATCTACCGTATCACTTTCTAATGGCAATTGCTTAGCATCATGACTCATTATTTGATAACTAGTATTATGCCTTTGCCCAAAGCTAAGCTGGTCGTTGCTTAGGCCTTTGTTTGTCAAATAATCTTGCTTGCCTTTGATTATTTTGTTTACCCGATTTTCAAAATAAGTAAGCACATTATTTTCAAGGTAAGTTTCGCCAATGTAAAAACCTGTCATCCAAGCACCAGGAGCCATTGCACCCCTACTTTTAATAGGAGGAACAAGCCTAGAGCAATTTGCCAAATTAGCAGTAAAGGCAACCTTGAACAACTCTTTTTCTGTACCACTGCTGTGAGCTTCTATCAAGGTCAGTAATTTTGCATGACAAGCAAGCGTTCTTTTGGTAAACAAATCTGCCACGGTCATTCCTGCCTTTGCCGAAATTCTGGAGTTTTGTAATAACACTGTTTGAGGATACCAATCGGTGATGGACTGCTCATGTTCAAATTGAAGATATGCGTTCGCTTGCTCTTGGGTAAAAGTATACTCTTTACTTTTTTTTTCACCTGTGGGCTTATACTTACCCATCAAAGGAATGTCTTTTTTGTCTCTTAAAACACTTGACAATAAAACAGTTTCACCGTCAACTTTCCACGAATACCATTTCTCTACAAAGGGGATAAACTCTTCTTTTATTTGTAGCCATTGTCTTTGCACTTTGTTGATGTCTACATTTACTTCCATTAACTGTTTGTTCAGAAAGTGGGCAATTGGATTCAGGTCATTTAAGATAACGTTCCGATTCATAATAAATGCCTCACAACCAAATACTCCATACCCCGAAAATGGATCGAGCACTGTATCTCCTTCTTTGGTATACTTGTCAATTAATTCTTGCAAGTTGCCTGAGGGTTTTTTACCCCAATACTTATGCATTTCGTAACGGTCTCTTTTCTGTTTCAAGCTTTTGTTTTTTATACAAATATACCCAATGACTCGCCTCATGTCCAAAAACAACTCAAAATAACTGAACCTAACACAAACTGTGTCATAAAAACAGTTACGTTCTTTAAAGTGTCTATTATTCACATTGTTTTTATAAGTATATTTGCTATACACCAATGCATTGAACGCTTATTTAAAAAATGTTTTTATTAATTTTGAACAAGTTTTTATTTTGCCTAAACCTAAACAAAGTAGAATGATGGATTTTGAAGTTTTTTATAAAAAATACGAAGAGGGGTTGCTCAAAGAAATAGCTGACGAAGCGTTTAAAATATTGACCCAACCCATACCACAAACGTTTTTAAATGAGTATGATTTTTTAAACCTGACGATTGACTTTATCTCTTATTGGGAGCATTACAAAGATTTTGATAGAATCATTCAGCTGCAAGCAGGTGTACAACAAAACTCTGAGTTGTACGCCAATATAAGGTTTTATATCAACGAAATACTCATTAGATACTATTGCTTTACAAACAATAAAGCAATGATTGTAAGCGCTCTTAACGCCTATCTACAAGATGAAGACATTAATATAGAATTGTTGATGTCAAGCGTATTGCAAGTGGCTTACTATGGTTATATCGACATTGTAGATTCATTCATCGAAAATGAATACGATCATCTTGGAGAGTCTGACGATGTTGACGTGGAGTCTTTGGAAGACCTGGCTATGATAAAGTTCAATATAGAGCTGGACAAAGCAGCCGCTACAGGGTTTGATCAAGCAGCATTTACTCAAAAAATGAGTGTTTTTGATTTTAAATTACCTAATGATATTCTTGCTATCATTAAACAAGCGTTTGAGTTAACCATCAACGATGATTTGAAAACTAAAGTATTGGGTAAGTATCGAGAGAAAAAACGTGAAGAAATGCTTACGCTTAAAATCATTTTCATGAAATATATGCTCGACAAGCAATGCCCTTTTGTGCTAAGTGGTGTCTTGTGGGGATATTTTGCCGATTATTGGTTCAACAAGGAAGCAAGCTCTTGGTTGGGGTACTTTACCCTCAAAGAACGCAGCTTTCAAAAGTTTTTAGAAAACCTCAACGTGCTTATGCCACGCAAGGCAAGCTCTGATGCGTTGGTGCTATGGGGGAGCAGGTATATAGTAGAGTTTATCGAGGCGCTTAGGCTGGAGCAACCCACCTACTATGCACCACAAAAAAAGATGTTAACTAAGTTAAAAACACAATTTAAAAAAGATTATCAAGCCGATTTATGGGAGTTTAGCTTTGTGCATCGCTGGTTACCAGCAAACGATTTGTTGACTCAGGAGCACGACGCTGAGAAGGAATTGTTTTTGGCAAGTTATAATGAAGAACCTGAGGAGTTTACCCCTGAAGATTTTCAAGACCAAAGACAAATGATGGGTGATTTTATGGAGGCTATGAACGAATTAATGGAAGAAGAGCTCAGCGGAGACTTTTTTGACGATGAATATGATGAAGATGAAGCCTTTTTTGACGATCCTTTTGGAAATGAAGCAAAGCTTGATAAAAGATATTCAAACAAACCCGTGCTACCCATTCAAAAGAAGCAAACGTTCCGTCGTAACGACAAGGTAACCGCTAAATATCCCGATGGAACGGTAAAGAAAAACGTCAAGTTTAAAACAGTACAAGCCGATTTTGAGAAAGGTTTGTGTGAAGTTGAGGCATAGCAAATACTTTGGTCAGCCGCTGAACAAAGTGGGAGTACTTCTTGCTGGTTCAGCGGTTCAATTTTATTGTATAATGTCTAACATGGTTTTACACTTCATCTCAGTTTCGTGCCATTCGCGCACAGGTATTGAATCTTCGGTAATGCCAGCCCCAGCGTATAGTATTGCCTGGTTGTCCAAAAGTTGCATGCAACGCAAATTGACAAAAATATGGGTTGCCTGAGCAATGTTTATCGGACCTATAAAACCGCTGTAAAATGCCCGGTCATAATGCTCATGTTGAAGAATAAACTCTTGTGACACTTCTTTGGGCATTCCACAAACTGCCGAAGTAGGGTGTAGCAAATCCAGCATGACCGTGCCCAGTTCGGCAAAGTTTACGGCTTGCATATCTACCTTAAAACGAGTGCATAAATGCACCAAATTGCCTGCAATTACCGTTTTGGGACCTACCTCTTCAAACTCACGCAAGCGTATTTTTTTGAAACAATTGATAATATATCGGCTCACCATTGCCTGCTCTTCTATTTCTTTTTGCATCCAGGCAGTATGGCTTAACGGCAACTCAGGGTTGTAAGCCTGGGTGCCTGCCAATGCTATAGTTCTAAACTGTTGTTGATCGTTGGTACTAATAAGGGTTTCAGGAGTAGCCCCCATCCAAAGCCCTACTTCTGGAATATACACCAGGTATACCAAAGCATTGGCGTAACGTTGGCATAGTTTCATAAAAGTTTGTACATGGTCAAAGTTAGCAGGCAAGTGTACCGATTTGGCGCGTGAAAGCACCACCTTCTTAAACAACCCCGCTTTGATTGCCTCTACTCCACGGTGTACCAATTGACTATAGTCAGCTTCTGAGGCAATGTGCAAACGGTTTGGGGTGGGTGTTTTAGGGCGCACAGGTGGGGCAGGGGCAGACTCTAGTGTTGTCTCAAATGCTTGTAAAAAACGCTGTTGCCTTTGGTGCCACTGGCTGTCAAGGTCGTGGGGTGGAGTAAGGTACTCAATCGTGTCTAACTTGGTAGAATAGTGTACATCGGCATTGAGAAAATAGGTTTGCTTGAGTTGTGGATTCAGAAAACGACTAAAGGCAAATCCGGGACGGCTCTCTTCCAGGTCGAGCTTCATTTGTTGGGCTTGTCCGCTCAAGTCTACCACCACATTTTGAGTATCTTGATTGGGTAATCTCCAGATGGCTACAGGTAAGTTGTTTTTTAAAGCTGCCTGAAAAAAGCCTTGAAATAAATTTAAACGGGGCGTTGTTTGTAGTGTTTGTTCTAAAGCCTTCCTTCTCATAATTAAATCCTTCTTCTGTAAAAAAATCACCTTATTTAATTTCTCTGATCGCCATCGTGATTCTACTGGTACATACCAGTTTTTCGTCTTCGTTGCGAATGTTTATTTGCCATACATGGGTACTTCTGCCAATGTGCAATGGAGTAGCTTTGCCGTATACATACCCGCTTTTTACTCCCCGTATATGATTGGCGTTAATTTCCAGACCTACACAAAAATATTTTTTTGTATCCACAGCAAGGGTAGCAGCTATGCTGCCCAAGGTTTCGGCGAGTACTACCGAAGCCCCTCCATGGAGCAGTCCCATAGGTTGGTGGGTACGTTTATCTACCGGCATTTTGCCACACAAATAGTCGGTACCTACCTCTGTAATTTCAATGCCTACATGTCCTACCATGCAGTTTTTTCCACCTTGGTTTAATATTTCGGGAGTAACATCAGTATTTAGCATAAAAAATTGTATCCTTGTAAAAATGAGCAATTGCCTCTAAATGGGTAGGTAGTCAGGCAAAACAGGCCTTAATTTGCAAATAATTGAGCATCACTATTTTGGCTTGTCCTGTACATCTGTTAATTTGAAACCTACTTTCAAACAAAACGAAAAAACTGAATGTTTTAAGAATGGGTAAAAAATAACCGTTCATTAAAACAGCGATAAAATTAGACAAAATTGAAAACAAAAAAAATATACCTTATAAGACACGGACAAACTGAGTATAATTTACAGGGAATAGTACAAGGCAGTGGGGTAGATTCTGACTTGAACGCCACTGGACAACGCCAGGCAGCCCTGTTTTTTGATATGTACAAATCAGTGAAGTTTGATAAAATTTATACTTCTAAACTTAAGCGTAGCATTCAATCTGTGCAACGTTTTATCGACGCAGGTATTCCGGTAGAGCATTATTCAGGGTTGAATGAGATCAATTGGGGGAGCCGGGAAGGACGTAAAATAAGCGAAGAAGACGATGCCTACTACCACGAATTGGTCAAAAAATGGGGCGAAGGAGAGGTAGATTTACCTATAGAAGGAGGGGAGAGCCCCGTGATGTTGCAAGAGCGACAAAAACCAGTATTGGATAAAATATTATCACGCGAAGATGAAAAAACAGTGTTAATATGTATGCATGGACGGGCAATGCGTGCTTTTTTGGCGTTGATGCTCAACTATCACCTTAAGGATATGGACAAGTTTGAACATACCAATTTGTGTTTATATGAACTAAGCTACACTGGTAATATGTTTACCGTAGACCGTTATTGTGACATTACTCACCTTAAACCAATGGAAGAGCAGTAAGCCTGACAGACCAAACAAAAAGCCCCATCAACTATATAAGTTATGGGGCTTTTTGCCAAATTTCTTGTGTAGTGTTTAAATTTTTTTCTGAAAACTACGCGTTTGCAATCAGCATGTCTACTATTTTGTTTATTTTGTCTTCATTGTCCAGTGCCGATTCACTGCCGTCAGCCCTCAGGTTAATCAAATTTTCCTTTTCGGCATTGTCCATGCCCGACACAGCGTGCACCAACTTAGGCTCAATTCGGTGGTATTGGTCTGGTTTGCCTACCGCATCAAAAATCTGTTTGAGTTGATAGTCTACCGTTTGAGAAACCCCCTTCATCATTATATCAATCAAAGGCTTGATCCAACCAATGGCACCCCAGTCTTTGGCTTTTTCATATTCGTACGAATACTTAGTGCTACCTGTACCTATAGATACCATCATCATTTCTGACGCAGTAGGCTTTATTTTATCCTCCCCAAAATCTAACTTTCGGGTAGCAGCATACGCACAAAGTGTAGGGTTGTTTACATATACCCCACCATCTATGAGGGCATACTTTACTTCGGCAAAAGACGTGGCATGGTTGGGCTCAAAATAGGTGGGAGCGGCTGAGGTAGAACGTGCTACATCACGCATATAAAAGTCGTACCCCTTGTTATCTTTAGCTTTATGCCGCTTAAAAAAATGAGGATTACTTCGCTCTATATCGTACGATGTAATCAGGCATTCTTTGATCATTTCACTGAGTTTTGCATCTCCCAAGTACTTTTCGAGTGCCTCTTCCATGGGAGCCGACGGGTACTTTTCGTTGGTAATGCCACCAAAACTGAACATCTTTTTCTTAAAAATATCTCCCCCGTTCTCCAGGTAAAGGTTCACCGCTTGTTCGGCAGTGTATTTGGGGCGTCCACTTTCGTCGGGAGTAAGGTAAATGGCACACAAAATACCACCAGTACTAGTGCCCGCCATCAGATCAAAATAATCGGCGAGACGGGCTTCGGGGTTATTGGTTTTCTTTTGTAGTTGTTGTTCGATTGCCACCATTATTTGTCCGGGCAGCACCCCTCTTATTCCCCCTCCATCGATAGACAAAACACGGGTAAGTTTTTTATTAGCCATAATATGCAAAAGGTTTGTTTCAATTCTCCAACACTTTTTTTGTCCGTTGTTCTGCTCTAACCAGAGGGTGTATACCATGAACTTTATAAGCGGTTGATTGTCAATATAATGGAACAAGGTATACCTAGCACCTAGCGCCTAGTCCCTAGAACCTCGCTGGGGCTACAGACTACCGATTGAACACTGTGGACTATTGTTGTTTACAACAAGTTAATATTATGTATTTTCTGATAGCAATACAAACCTTCCCCCGAAAATTATTCGACAAAGCCGGGCAGTTCTTCCCAAAACTTTTTGGGTTGGTACTCCAGCTGATCTTTCACTATAGTCAATGGCGAGCCTATGTTGTTATGATACAAGTTACCGGTACCCAACCCATGCACTGTTCCTTCGTCGTATTCGGCGGTAAACTGAGCAATGGCATTCAGCCCAATGTTAGACTCTAGCGCCGAAGTAACCCACCAACCAATTTTTTTGCGTTTGGCAAGGTCAATCCATTCTTTGGTAGCAATAAAACCACCCAACAACGTAGGCTTGAGTATAATGTAAGGTGGTTGGATCACGTCCAGCAATTTTTCTTTTTCGTTGATAGACAGTTTTCCAATCAACTCTTCGTCTAAGGCAATAGGAATGGGGCTTTCCTGGCAAAGTTTACGCATGCTTGCCAATTGATTGGGGCGAATGGGTTGTTCTATAGAATGCAAATCAAATTGACTCAGTTTTTCCAGTTTTTTTAAGGCATCTTTAGGGCTAAAAGCACCATTGGCATCTACCCTGAGGGTTACCTGATCGGCAGTAAAACGTTCTCTGATGTTGGCAAGCAGGGCACACTCCTGATCAAAATCTATAGCCCCTATTTTCATTTTTATACAACCAAAACCCTGTCCCAACTTTTGGGCTATTTGTTGTTGCATAAACCCAGGTTCTCCCATCCATATCAACCCGTTGATCGGCAGCAGTTGTTTGCCTTGATAAAACCTGTTTTGATAAATTTGTTTCATTCCTCCGTTTTTCCAATCCAAAAAAGCCATTTCAATACCAAACCGAATGGCGGGAAAGCCTGCAGGTACCAAATTAGATATTTCGTTAATTTCATAACGGGCTGGCTGATCTATTGCCAGGTCTTCTATATTTTCAATAATTTGACTAAGTTGCTCCTCAAAGTCTGGGCGATAGTCTATGCTCAACCCCTTGAGAGGTGCAGCTTCGCCTATGCCCACCTTGTCAGGCGAGCTACTGTCCCACATCTTGATATAATATACTGGGTGTTCGGTGAGCGCCCCGCGTGAAGTTCCGGCTTCAAACTTAAATTGTAACGTATGTTTCTGATAACTGAGCTTTAGCATACAGCAGCATGTTTATTGGCAAAGAGGCAACCAAAAAATGTATCTTATCTTAACGCTCGCACAAGCAATGATAGGCTACAAAAGGTGGGTATCCCTTGCTATTGTAAATGATTCAAAACATCAAGCAAACAATTTTCCATAATCATTTTTAACCTTAATTTTTGTAAAAAAAAATGCATCCTTTATTTGACCACATTTCTCAAGAAGTAGCCATCACCCCTGACGACTTCAATCAAACATTGCATTACTTTGACCATATTCACTGCAAAAAAAAACAACTCATGATTAGGGCTGGAGAGCTGGTGTCGCGCCAATATTTTGTGATCAAGGGCTGTTTGCGTTCTTTTCTGATAGACGACAACGACCGGGAGTACACTGTGCAGTTTGGTATAGAAAACTGGTGGATGAGTGATTTTACGGCTTATTTTACCGGAGCAAAATCTATCTTGTATCTAGAGTGCCTCGAAAACTGTGAGTTGTTGGCCATTAGTAAAAACTCCATGGATAAGCTCTATATTAAGGTGCCTACATTAGAGCATTTTTTCAGACAAAAACTAGAGCGGGCTTTTGTTTCCTTTCAAAAACGAATTATATCCAACTTACATAAATCTGCCGAAGAGCGTTATTACGACTTTCTTGCCCAATATCCTGACATAGAACAGCGGGTGCGTAACTACCAAATTGCGTCTTATTTGGGAATCACCCCCGAAAGTTTGAGTCGGATCAGAACAGGGAGAACGCAAAAAAAATAAGATTTTGCCAAACTTAAAAGCACAAGAAGCTTAGTGTACAATGTACTCAAGTTAAAAATAAATACGCCAGTTAGCCTTTGAACTTATACGCCTTGTTTTGGGCGATCCATTTTTTTTTTGAGTATACCGCTTTCACCTTTGCTTTACC
>NZ_CANLRP010000174.1 GCF_947493425.1 uncultured Microscilla sp.
GTTCTTCGTGAGGTTTAGCCGTTAGCTTTTAGCCTTTTTTGTTCTCTGTAGAGCTGTTGGCCTTTCTGTTCTTCGTGGGGTTTAGCCGTTAGCTTTTAACCTTTTTTGTTCTCTGTAGAACTTTCTTACTTTCGCAAATATGATAATTGCCATCGAGCAAAAACTAAAGGCTAAAAGCTCATCGCAGCTCAAGAAAAAGCTAAAGGCTAAAAACCCACCGTAGCTCAAGAAAAAGCTAAAGGCTAAAACCCACCGTAGCTCAAGAAAAAGCTAAAGGCTAAAAGCTCATCGTAGCTCAAGAAAAAGCTAAAGGCTAAAAACCCACCGTAGCTCAAGAAAAAGCTAAAGGCTAAAAGCTCATCGTAGCTCAAGAAAAAGCTAAAGGCTAAAAACCCACCGTAGCTCAAGAAAAAGCTAAAGGCTAAAAGCCCACCGTAGCTAAAGGCTAAAAACCCAGCGTAGCTCAAGAAAAAGCTAAAGGCTAAAAGCCAGCATAGCTCAAGAAAAAGCTAAAGGCTAAAAACCCTCCGTAGCTCAAGAAAAAGCTAAAGGCTAAAAACCCTCCGTAGCTCAAGAAAAAGCTAAAGGCTAAAAACCACCGTAGCTCAAGAAAAAGCTAAAGGCTAAAAGCTCATCGTAGCTCAAGAAAAAGCTAAAGGCTAAAAACCCAGCATAGTTCAAGAAAAAGCTAAAGGCTAAAAACCCTCCGTAGCTCAAGAAAAAGCTAAAGGCTAAAAACCCAGCATAGTTCAAGAAAAAGCTAAAGGCTAAAAACCCACCGTAGCTCAAGAAAAAACTAAACGCCCACGTGCTCTGCCAACCACGACTTATAATAATCGGGAACTTCGATGCCCATGGCTTCTTTGGTGATCTTGAAAGGGTTAAAAGGGTCGATCATGACAGCAAGTTCTTGGGTTTCTTTTTTGCCAATACTTCGCTCTACTGCCCCAGGGTGAGGTCCGTGTACCAAACCACCAGGATGTAGGGTAAGTTGCCCTTTGGTAATACCGTTGCGGCTCATAAAGTCTCCATCTACGTAATACAACACCTCGTCGGAGTCGATATTGCTATGGTTGTAAGGAGCAGGAATGGCCTCAGGATGATAGTCGTACATACGCGGAACAAAAGAGCAAATCACAAAATTGTGCGCCTCGAACGTCTGGTGGATAGGCGGCGGCATGTGAATGCGACCCGTGATGGGTTCAAAATCGTGGATAGAAAAAGCATAAGGGTAATGAAAACCGTCCCAACCCACTACATCAAAAGGGTGGCTGGCATATACATAAGGATAAATAGCTCCGTGCTTTTTAATGCGTACATCAAAATCACCCACTTCGTCATAAGTTTCCAAAGCAGTAGGGCGTTTTATATCTCTCTCGCAAAATGGAGAATGCTCAAGCAATTGGCCATATTCGTTGCGGTACCTTTTGGGGGTTTCTACCGAGCTAAACGATTCTACAATGAGCAAACGATTGTCTTCAATGTCAAAATGCAATTGATAAATCATACCCTTAGGAATCACCACATAGTCGCCATACTCAAACTGTAGGCTGCCAAACATAGTTTTAAGCGTGCCCGATCCTTTGTGTACAAACAACATTTCGTCGGCTTCTACATTTTTGTAAAAGTAATCCATGGTTTTGCGGGGCGCAGCAATAATCACGTGCAAATCGTTGTTTACCATCAAAGGTTTGCGGCTTGCCAGGTAGTCGTCCTGTGGCTCAATATCGAAACCTTTGAAACTCATGTTTTTTAAGTTCTTCTCAATGGCTATCTCAGGGCTAATGTCGATAGGTTCGCCGGCGTGCTTTACCTGAGTAGGTGGGTGAATGTGGTAAACATTTGAGTATTTTCCCGAAAAACCCATTGTACCAAACAATTCTTCAGAATAAAGCCCTCCTTGGTTATTGCTAAATTGAATGTGTCTTTTTTTGGGTATTTTCCCTAATGAGTGGTAAGTTGACATATCTCTTTTTTTTAACTGTCTTGGAAAAGAATTGTACAAATTTGAGCTAAAATAGCATTGAAAAAAATGACCTTTGTCAGTATTTAAAAGCTATTTTTGAGCATCTTACAAAAAAAAACAGGAAAAAAAATGATCAATCTCAGTTAAGAAAATGACTAGAGGGAATAATTAGTCTTTTTTGAATTTATTTAATAAAAAAAAGTCTTTTTGAAAGATTTTACAATTACTTTCAAAAAGACTTTTACAAGAGTATAAATTCGATATTTTACTTTTTACTTTTCTTATCTTTCTTCTTTTTATCCTTCTTTCCAAATACTGAGAAGTGGACATATTTTTTAGGGTTTTCCCTAAAATCAATCAATACTTTGTCAAGATTGCCAGTGAGTCTCTCCAGGTTGTTGTACAAAGAATCGTTTTTGATCAATTTACCCATTGTTCCCTGCCCTTGGTTAATACTTTCAATTACTTCGTTGAGCTGAGCCACGGTGTTTTCGACCTTTTGAATGGTTTTGTCAATTTCAAGCTTTTCTGCTTTGCTGGCAATGTTATCAATCTTGGCAATGATAGGTTTCACACTTTTTTCTGTCTCTATCAACGAAACAGACAAAGACTTTAAGTTGCGCATAATAACGTCAATGTTGCTCCCTTGTGTTTTGAGTGTATTGTCGAGCGTTCCAGTCAGACTTGCCGTATTGCTAAGTACTTCTTTCACTTTGGTACCTGTTCCACCCAACTCTTTGAGCAACTCATTGACATAAATAAGGGTAGAGTCTATTTTTTTGGTGAGAGGTTCTACATGTTTGGTTACCTTATCGAGCATACCATCCATATAGGCGGCGTTCTTTATAGTGTCGCCGTGCTGTAGATTGTTGTCAGGATTGTTCAGGTCGGCTTTGCCCACATTGAGCATGAGCTGCATACCACTTAGCAGATCTACCGACCCCAACTTTATAGAGGCATCTTTGCCCAACACCAAGTCGCCACGCAATGCTACATCTACCAGCATTTTGTTATTGTCTTTTTGCAGTATCTTAATTTCTCTCACCCTTCCTACCTGGAAACCATTGACTGTTACTGGGTTCGACACGGTTAAACCTTTGATATCTGAGTACATCACATAGTAATGGTTGGCACTTGAAAAGAAGTTAGAACCTTTCAAAAAGTTAAACCCCAAATATAAAGCTGCCCCAGCCACTAAGGCAAGCAAACCAATTTTAAATTCTTTAGATATGTTCATGTAATGGGTATAAAGTTTCTGTCAATCAAACAGATACAACCATCAGTTTGTTTTTAACCTTCTGGATTGTATTGCCTTGCTATCTCTTTTGTTAATTAAATGGTGAATGGTACTACACATATAGCGATTCATCACCAAGCCACCCCTTTTTGTTAGGCGTGCATAATATAGAAAACTATCCAAATTTATAATTACTAATTAAAAGTTTAAATTTAATTGATAGTTTTTATTGTCTTTTGTTTCAGTTAGGTACTAAACCATTATTGAATATAAAGTAAGTAAGCGCTGATGCCAATTTAATATTTATTTCACTTCTAATTCTTTCTTATATGCCCTAAACGCTCTAAAAATGGCAGACGCCATATAAATTTGCCCCAATGCATCATTTAAAAACCGTTCTTCTCCGGGGTTAGACAAAAAACCGAGCTCTACCAATACACTGGGCATGGCGGTACGCGCCAACACATAAAACCCTGCCTGTTTTACTCCACGGGTTTTGCGTCTTACCTTGTTTTTTATCTCCCAGTCAATCTTACGGGCAAGGTTTAGGCTATGCTTCATATGTACTTGTTGGCTCATGGCCAATAATATATAAGACTGGGGTGAGTTGGGATCAAACCCTCCATAATTGCGTTGATAGTTTTTTTCGAGCAATATAGAGGCATTTTCGCGCTTGGCTATCGCCAGGTTATCTTCCGATACGTGGTTACCCATAACATATACTTCAGCTCCTTTTGCTCTGCTGCGGTTACGGGCCTTGCGCGCGGCAGCATTGCAGTGTATAGATATAAAAAGATCGGCTTTGATACGGTTGGCTAACTCAGTACGGCGATAAAGCTCTACAAACTTGTCAGTAGTTCGGGTATAAACTACCTTTACGCCCGGCAAATTTCTTTTGATGATTCGCCCAAGTTCCAACGCAACTCTTAGGGTGATATTTTTTTCTTTGGTATGTTTGCCCAGTGTACCAGGGTCTTTGCCACCATGCCCAGCATCTATCACTACTGTTTTTACCTTATAACCAAGCAACACTTCACTTTTATCAGGCGCTTGTGAGACGTGAACAGGCAAAAAAGAGGTACTGATACAGACAATAAAAAGGCAAGAAATCAACAAGAGACGTTTCAACATGGTTGCTCGTATTATTTTTGTTGCAAAATTGTGATTTTTTTAAAGAAATTTGAAAAAGATAATATATAAATTTGCGGCTGGTTTTGCCTTGATAAGAGTTTCAAAGAAAACATATAAAGAACAGAAGTAAAGAAAGTATGTGCAATATGCCTAAATTTTGGGGAGTGTGGATAATGTTAGTTGTGATGTTTGCATCGCAGGCAGTGCAAGGGCAAATAACAACCAAAGACAGCCTTAAAAAAAACACCAGGGTTGACATTGAACGATCAGACACTACCAAAATACGAGACTCTACCGAAGTACGCCTGGGCGATAGTACCCGTAAAAACAACACCCAACGCCCTCCCAAAGGCGACATTACTACTACGATAAAATATGATGCCCGTGACTCAATCATGATGGATGTAACTGGCAAAATCATGTACCTTTATGGAGAGGCCAAAGTAGACTATGGCGCTACCAAGCTTACCGCAGCATTTATAGAGATCAACATGAAAACCAACCTTATCACGGCAAAAGCTATTAAAGATGACTCTACTGGTAAGGTCATTGGGCGCCCGGTGTTTAAAGATGATGCGGGCTCTTATGAAGCCGACTCTATGGTATACAACTACAAAACCCGCAAGGGAATTATCAATCGGGTAGTAACCAAACAAGGAGAAGGCTACATTATTCTGGAAAAGGCCAAGAAAAACGAAAAAAACGAAACTTTTGGACTTAACGGTAAATACACTACCTGCAACCTTGCCAATCCTCATTTTCATATCCAATCTTATAAACTAAAGCTGGTACCAGAAAAGCAAATCGTAACGGGACCTTTCAACCTTTATATCAAAGACTCCCCTACTCCACTGGGCTTTTTGTTTGGTATATTTCCGTTTACCTCCCGCAATACTTCAGGCATTATTATACCCACTTATGGTGAAGAAAGAGAACGAGGTTTCTTTTTGCGGCAAGGGGGATATTACTGGGCAGTAAACCCTTACATAGGCATTACTTTTCTCACCGACTTTTATACCAATGGTAGTTGGGGAGCCACCATGAACACAGAGTATAAAAAGCGGTACAGATTCAATGGTTCGGCATCGTTGGCATTTAACAAAAACATTACGGGTGACTTGAACAGGGCAGTCTCAGAAGATTTTTGGGTCACCTGGAACCACTCACCAGTGCCTAGAGGGTCGGCACGTTTTTCGGCATCGGTAAGGGCTGGGTCTTCCAGGTACAACGCCAATAATACGTTCCAAACAGAAAATCGCCTGTCTAACACTTTTAACTCTAGTATTTCGTACAGCAATACTTTTAATGTAGGCGAGATTCCTTTTAACCTGGGGGTTAACCTTAGGCACGATCAAAATGTGCAAACTGAAATTATGAATATGAGTTTGCCCGAAATAAACCTACAGATGAACCGGGTTTATCCCTTTAAGAAAAAAGGGAAAGCTGCCAAAAACCCCATCCAAAACCTGAGTTTTTCTTATACTGCATCGGCTACCAACCGCCTTACCAACCAGGCACCATCGCCAGGGGCATTTACTTCGCCCAATGGACTCGACACGGCAAAGGTAGATTTTAACTTTGCTAACTGGGCTGTCATTAGCCGCCGGGGTAGTATGGGCATCAAGCATACCATACCGGTGTCTACTACTATGAAGCTGTTCAAACATCTAAGTTTAAACCCTACTTTTTCTTACGAAGAATGGTGGTACCCCAAAAAACTAAACTACGACGACTCTAACCCCGACGCTGTAGTAATTGACACATTGAATGGGTTTTCGCGTGCTTCGTCGTACAATGCCAGTATATCGCTCAACACGCGTATTTATGGTACTTATCAAAATATCCGTTTTTTGAGCAAGAAGGTAGTAGGTATTCGCCACATCATGAATCCATCGGTGAGTTTTTCTTACCGCCCCGATTTCTCCGAAGCACGCTATGACTATTTCCAAAACGTGAGAACTACTTCAAACCCTGAGGGTACACTCATTTCGCGTTATAATGGCGCTGGCTTTGTACAAGGGGCACCCGCTGGGGGCAAAAGCGCTGTGATGGGCTTCTCGTTGTCAAACACAGTAGAGATGAAGGTAAAAGACGATAAAGATACCACCAACGCGGAGGGTACTAAAAAAATAAAGTTGTTGGAAAACCTTTCGTTTGCCAGTGGGTACAATTTTCTGGCAGATTCGTTTAACCTTACCAGGGTGTCTATTACGGCACGTACCCGTTTGCTGGGCTTTATAGACCTTAACTCTACGGCTACTTATGACCCCTACACCTGGGAGCTGGTAAGTAATGAGGGGGGCAACATTATTCAACGCCAACGTGATGTGTATGCCTGGTCACGAGACTTGAGTATTACCAACCCTCAGATAAGGGGGCAAATAAACCAGGCAAGTATTGCACTTTCGGCTAACTTTACTCCAGAATCGTTTAGGCGAAAGCGGCAAAAAAAGATGAATCAGCTCAATAATGCCAGAGAAAACTCAGAGCTTACCCAAAGGCAAATAATGAACGACCCCAATGCTTATGTAGACTTTGAGATACCCTGGCGGCTTAATATGAGTTTTAATATGAGCTATTCCAAACAAGGTTTTCAGAAGAGTGTCGTCACCCGAAACCTCAACTTTAACGGGGATATAAGCTTATCTAAAACCTGGAAAATAAGTGCTACTTCGGGGTATGATTTCGACGCCAAAACTTTATCTTATACCTCGCTCAATGTATACAAAGACTTGCATTGTTGGGAAATGAGTTTTGGTTGGATTCCTTTTGGGCAGTTTCAGTCATTTACGTTTGACCTCAAAGTAAAGGCGGCCATTCTTCAGGATTTAAAGCTGAGTCGCCGCCGTACCTGGTTTGATAATTAGGGCTTTTTTTGTTCTTTGTGTAGCCTTTTTGTTCTTCGTGGGGGGTTAGCCGTTAGCCTTTTTGTTCTTCGTGGGGGGTTAGCTTTTAGCCTTTTTGTTCTTCGTGGGGGTCTAGCCGTTAGCCTTTTTATTCTTCGTGGGGGGTTAGCCGTTAGCCTTTTTATTCTTCGTGGGGGGTTAGCCTTTAGCCTTTTTATTCTTCGTGGGGGTTAGCCGTTAGCCTTTTTATTCTTCGTGGGGGTTAGCCGTTAGCCTTTTTATTCTTCGTGGGGGTTAGCCGTTAGCTTTTAGCCTTTTTGTTCTTGGTGTAGCTTTAGCCTTTTTGTTCTTCGTAGAGGGTTAGCCTTTAGCCTCGCTTCGCGCTCGTTCGTAATTCGTAATTATTTAACTTTTTGTATTGAGCCGTTAGCCTTTTTGGTCTTGGTATAGTTTTTCTTGTTTTCGCAAATATGATAACCACCATCAAGCAAAAGCTAAAAACTCATCGTAGCTCAAGAAAAAGCTAAAGGCTAAAAAATCAGCGTAGCTCAAAAAAAGGCTAAAGGCTAAAAGCCCAGCATAGCTCAAGAAAAAGCTAAAAGCCCCCTACAAACAGTCAAAAAAAAGCTAAAGGCTAAACCCTATCGTAGCTCAAGAAAAAGCTAAAGGCTAAAACTATAGCGAAACTCAAGAAAAAGCTAAAAGCCCCCTACAAACAGTCAAAAAAAAGCTAAAGGCTAAAACTATAGCGTAGCTCAAAAAAAAGCTAAAAATCCCACAAAATAATATCCCAAGCTTCGCCTCGAGGGTCCGTATATTGATGTAACAGTTGAAAACCTACCCGCGCATGGGCTTTGATTGAACGCTGATTACGGGTAGCTACTTCGGTGATCACAAAATCATACTTATTGCTATACACCTGCCCCAGTTGGGCATACATCCCATCAAACACTCCTTTCCCTCGGTAAGCCTTGTCGATGCAGACTTGCCCCATCACAAAAAAACAATAGTCACTCAACGGTTTTTGGCGATAACTAAGGGTTCCAAAAAGATCGAACATAGGCTGAAGCACCGGAATACGGTCTTGAAAACTTTCTAACATCACCAAACAATATCCTACCACAGCGTCACCATCTTTGGCTATGATGTGGGCTTCGGCACTGTTCATGGCTTGCATTAGTTCAAAGTCATGCTCTACCGTTACAAACCCCTGTTCGCGTGCCTCACTGGTGCTTATGTTTGTAGGCAAGTTGCGTTGCTGTAAAGCCAGTAGTTGTTTTATTTCCTGGAGGCTCTGGAGTGTAGTATAGTTTAGTTGTTTCATAGATAATCAAACGCTTTTTATAAAACCATACGCATAATTTATAGTAACGTGTCTGCCTGGTGAACAGGACTTTGGTAAACCTCAGTAATCACTGTTTGATTTGAAAAAAATAAAAGCCCCCACTCGCTTTTTGATATACGAATGAAGGCTTCAGTTTCTTTAAGTAGTTTGGAGCTCTAATAAATCAACTTGGTAGCGCTTACTACTACCGAGGCAATACGTACCGCGTCGAACACGCGCTCTTCGGTGCTGCCTAGCTCTAGCAATGACTTTTCGTGGGCGGTTACACACATTTCGCAACCATTGACTGCCGAAATAGCCAAACTCATCAATTCAAAAAATTCTTTGCCGCTTACTGGCTTCATCATTATTTGCATTTTGATGCCCGCCGGAATGGTGTTGTATTTATCTTTGTTCATAAAGTGACGGAAACGATAAAATACGTTGTTGGCGGCAAGCAACGAGGCACAAGCTACTGCCTCGGCTATTTCTGCTTCGCTGGCTTCAGCAGTTTTTGCCTGAGCAATGAATAGTTTTTGTAAAATATCGTTTTGCTCGTTGGCGGCTACCGATAGGGCAATCAAAGTCGCCTCTTTTTGGCTAAGGTTTTTGGCTTTGAAAGCATTTTTAAGGTTAATGCGCAAGTCTTTAATATAGCGCGACTCGCCGTCTACTACGGTGTTAAAAGCTACACTTGCCTCTTCAGGGTTTACACCCAAATCTTGTAATAAATCGCTTGCTACTTCTTGTATCATGATATGTTTGAATATTGAGAATAGTTGGTAGTTGGGAGTCAGTAGTTGAGAGCTTTTTAATTGAAAAGTAAAAATACTCAATTAAGCTATTAATCACTGACAATCAACACTTTAAATATTTTATATTTGCTTTGTAAAAGCTAAAAAAAGGAGGGCAAGCCTCCTTTTTCTTAATTTTTTTTGAGAATAGACTAATTACTCAGCCAAAGCTGCAGTCAAAGTCTCCTCGCCTTTTTCCCAGTTACATGGGCAAAGCTCGTCAGTTTGTAGAGCGTCCAACACACGGATCACTTCTTCTACGTTACGTCCAACGTTTAGGTCGTATACAGATACCCAACGTACAATACCTTCAGGATCGATGATGAAAGTAGCACGGTAAGCAATTTTTTCGTTGGCTTCCAAAATACCCAACTCTTCTGCCAAAGACTTAGACGTATCGGCAAGCATAGGGAATTTCAAACCGCGTAGATCTTCGTGGTTGTTTCTCCAGGCAAGGTGTACAAACTCAGAGTCGGTAGAAGCACCAATCAAAGTAGTGTCACGGTCTCTGAACTCATCAAAGTTGTTGTTAAACTCAGCGATTTCAGTAGGGCATACAAAAGTAAAGTCTTTTGGCCACCAAAACATTACAGTCCAACGTCCTTCGTCGTTTTTGAAGCTCTCAGAAGAGATGTCGGCAAACTCTTTTCCTTTTTCTAAAGATACAACAGCTGTTTTTTTGAATGAAGGGAACTCAGTTCCTACAGTAATGATTCCTTGTGACATAATATGTATTGTTTATATTGGTTTGTTTTTCAATTTTGTATTGCAAATATCTTATTTTACCCCTTATCATTCAAATCAATTATTTCTATTTTACAATTAGAAAAAACTATAATTGACTTATTTCAACCCGTGATGTAACTATTTTATTTGTAAAAATTAACCTATTCTTTTACAGTGGGTTAAGCTGAAATAATATTTGGCATTAACCGCAAAATACCATTCATAATATCGCGCAGTGTTTTTCTTAAAAAAATGGGAAATGTGCATAAAAAAGGGGAAGCCCATGACTCCCAAGTCACACACTTCCCCTTTGTAGTAAATAATCAATTACAACCTTAAGTTAGCAACCAAAGTTTACTTCTGTATCATCACACGTTTGGTGGCAATCAAATGTCCGTTTTCATCGCTGATTTTGAGCATATATATACCACTTTTTAGCCCCTGGGTTTTTACCTTCACTTTGCCATCCTCGGTAATAGTGGTAGCAATCACTTGCTTTTGTCCGTTTAAATCGTGTAAAGCAAAAGTAGGTTGCGTATTGGCAATGTGGGTATAGCTTACCGCAAAATCGCCGCTAGTACTTGGCATAGGGTATACATTTACCTCTTTGGCGTCTTTGAGCTCGTTCAAGTCTTTTGCTGTGCTGATTACCTTCACATTGGCAGTTTTTCCGTTGATAAAACCCTTAAAGTTGGTAAACATCGCTTGGTCTAACTTTCCATCCACTGCCTTTACCGTCAGGTAATAAGCCGTAGCAGATTCGCTCATTCCTTGTACACTATAAGAAGTAAGCAACACTTGCTTGTTTTGGTGATTATTCCACAACATTTTCACATGGGCATCGCTTCCTTTGCGTGACGCTGAAATATCGCTCACTGTCAATTGTTGGGCGTTATACCCCAAGTTAAAGTCAATGGCGTGTACCGTAGTATTGTATTGATAGGTTACGGGTACCTTAAAGCTGCCATCTTCTAGTTTTTCTGCGTTGAACAAGTCTACCATTAACGTACCTTCTTTTTCGGTAGTTCTCAATTGGTTGCCTGCGGTGGTCTTCCAGTTACCATCTACATCGCCTAACAACACGCCATAGATTAGGTTTTTAAAGCCTTGGTCACAAAACGAAGCTGCAGTAGTAGGCAAGTGTTGAGGCAAGGCAGGTACTTTATCGCGCCAGTAGCCATCATCGGTAGGCTGACCATTTCTTACCGGATAGTTAGCCACTGGTTTAAAGTCTGCTCCTTTAAAAGTAGTATGGGCATCTACAAAACGCCAATCAAGCGAAGGCCCCGCGTTGGGCAATGGCTGTCCAGTGGCAACGTCGTGGTTCCATACCTGGGGATATTGAGCAGTTTTGAGCGTAATGCGTTGCTGCATGAGCGTAATATCCCCTGCATGCACCTCACCATTCATGTTTACATCTGCCGCTAACACCTGAAAAGAGTGAGGAATCCATCTTACTCCGTTGGTTTGGTCGTCAAGCGTAGTAATCAAAGCCGCATAGTAGCAATCCATTCCATTGATTATCGACATCATATTCGGGTTTGCCGCAACGTCGCGCTTAATGACTAAATGAGAACCTTTGGCTGGCTCAAAAACAAATACGCCGTTCAAATCAGGCTGTACTGCTTCGGCAGATAAAGAAGAACCCGCGCCATTGCTGCTATAAATATTGGTAGCCAAATAAGCATTCGGGTTATTGGGGTCATACGCCAATGGTTGGTCAGCCCCCCCTTGGTTCCAATAAATGATAGCTCCTTTTACTTTTTGGGCATTGTCGGTCACGGTTACATCACCCGGATCAACTGTTTTATTTACATCTTTTAAAGTATATGACTCTACCAATTCGCAACTGATCAAGTCGCCTTTGGTTACTGTAGTACCTGCCTTTAGGCGAAACTCTACACAAATAACATCGCCCAAGCCATTGAAAAAAGTCCCCACAGGGGCATCACCTTTGTAATAAATAGAGGCGTGCAATTGCCCGTTGGGGTTGGTGTTAAGCTTATAAGTACCGTAGCTATTGCCGCTATGGTTTACCACGGTGCCCAAAGTTGCATTGCCTGTAGGCTCCATCAGGTTGGCATCGTATTGTAAGCAGTAGTCCATTCCAATAATTCCAGTACTTACCTCTGTTTTGGCTTTGAGAGTCACACAAAAAGTCTCGTCCTGACAGTTTACTACTGGGGTATTGATGGCATATTGATTGACTGGGTCGGGAGGTGTAGAGCCGTCTGCATCGTATTGCCATAGCTTGGCACCCTCGTCATTAGTTGCGGTGAAAAAGAGCTTATTATTATATACTACCAATTTGTTAGGGCTTGATGAAGCAAAACTTGAGCGTAGGTCAGCTACTAGTTTAGTACCCGCTTCGGTGCCGTCAGTTTCCCACAATTCTTCTCCGTGTGAGCCATCATTTGCCACAAAATACAGCTTGTTGTTATATACCGTAAAATTATAAGGCTCTGAGCCATCGTTGGGGTTAATATCTTTCAATATTTTGGTGCCTGCTGCAGTCCCATCACTTACCCAAAGTTCCAGGTTAGCATTAGGTCCAGCATTAGCATTGGCACTAAAGTATACTTTGTTGTTGTAAACAGTCAAGTGATAAGGAAAAGATGAACCAGTTGTATTAATATCTGTTACCATTTGAGTACCCGCTTCGGTGCCATCGGTTACCCACAGCTCGTAGCCGTGCGTGCCATCTTCGGCACTAAAAAACAATTTGTTGTTACACACTACAAAGTCTCTGATACCAGAACCATTCACGCCAGGGTTAATGTCTTTCACCAACTTAGTGTCTATGCCCAAGCCATTGGTTTCGTACAGCTCTTTGCCTTTTTTGCCATCATTTGCCACAAAATACAACTTGCCATTGTACTCAATCATCTGCTCAGGGTTAGAAGAGCTAGGCCCTCCCCAAATATCAGTAATTTGGTAAGTATATCCATTGTATCGGTTATCTGTCACCCACAACTCTTTACCACTCGATCTGTCGGCAGCAAAATACATTTTTTTGTCATATTTCCCGCCATACACAGCCAAAGGGGTAGCATTTGAGCTACCCGCTCCAGTTTTAATATTGATGGTGCTGGTAGTTGTTCCATTGGTTTTTCTTAGCTCAGCCCCGTTTACATCGTCAGTGGCAAGAAAGTATACATCATTTCCGTGTGACAACAAGTTCGAAGCCGACCTATAGTCAATGTCATCTACCAAGCGAGTACCTGCGGCTGTTCCATCACTTACCCATAAATTTTTGCCAGCTACACTACCTGCAGTAAAGAACAGTTGATCTTTGTGTATGGTAAAGTTATTAAAATAAGCTCCTTCGTTCAGGTCTTTTACCATGGTAGTAATAATGCCATCACTGCTCCAGAACTCGGTGCCCACAAAAAAGTATAATTTGTTTTTAAAAACTACCGGACGTCCACTTGGGACTTTATCCGATACAGGTGTAGGGGTTTGCGCATAGCTGCTAAGGCAAACACCCAACAATAAAGCAATGATTAATAAATAATTATGTTTCATGATTTTTGTTAAAATGGTTGTTAAGAATAAGACGCAATCCGGATAGATTGCCTCCTGTGAAAATATATTCCTGGATAAAATTCAATTAAAAATCATAGGTGCTTTGAAGTGCAAAACTTATAACTAACTGATAATAAGCACACTATAAATTTATTAGTTGTCTATGGAGTAGGGCGTAACTTGAAGCTCGTCGCTTAAGGCTTGCCCCCTGTTGAGACTTTTAAGTAATAAAATAGGGTGTGTAGAATTGATGACTATCGACTGTAAGCGTGACAGGTCAATAATGGGTAGTTTTGGTGTGAGCACGGCTGATAAATAGAGTGTGCACAAACCTGATAAAAAATAGGTATTATGTAACATCGCTATCTCTGGATAAAATGGATTATTTGGCTGCAAAACTATACAAATATTTATGGAATGTAAGTATGATGTAAGAAAGCAACTCATTTCCCTTGACAGCAAAATTAATTGAGTAGTACAACCCTTCACTTATTAGCATTTTATTGATATGCCATTGAGTAATACATCGATTATCAAGTAAGAAAAAAAACAAGGTACTGGTATAGCAAAGTAAGATTATGACAAAGAAGCAACACTTGGCTTTTTAGGTTTGCCTGGTGGGGTTCAAAAAAGGGGAAAGAAAAAGGAAAATCAACCCAATTGGCAGGTGTTCATGACGCTTTATTTTTTTACATAAAGCCTAATAGAGGATTCAGTGATCGGCAGAAAAAAATAAAACTGCGAAGTTTAAAAAAGTTAAACCTGGCAGTTTATAAGATCAACTCATGCTGAGTTTTATGTATCAATTACTTTTTGATTTGTACCCTGGTACGCCTTGGGGGTGGAGATGCTTGATATAAGACAAAATTAAACTTAAGGCGACTCACATCACTCAGACACTCTCCGTCTTCGAGCATGGTCATGTTATAGCTTGGGTAATGCCAATTAACCGTGACTTTGCCTCCATTTTGTTCATACCTTTTCAAGGTTTTGAGTAAATTAGTGATCACTTTGGCGGAGCTAGAGTTGAAATACTCCATGCGGAAACTCCACACCATTTCTCCTTTGATTTTTTCGGTATATGCGTTCAACCAGTCAAATACAGGTTGATAAAATTCAGATGCATTCTCTATAAATGATTCACCAATTACGTCACACTTTCCGGTTTGTGCATTTAATGTTACAGAAGGATTAGTAAAAATCTTTTTACTTTCCTTTAATATCAGATTCCTCATGCTTGTTTTAAGTAATAATGCCATCACTAATGAAAACCAGTGAATGGCCATTTTGCAGGTCAATAATAGTAAATATGAGCGCTGAAAAGGATCAATTATGGTTTAAGAGATATGCTTTGGTTAGAGTATATATGTTATAATTTAACACCTCAAAATTAACTAAAAAAAATAACATCTCTTAAAACCAGGACTTGCCTCAGCCCCATGTTCAGATAATTTGCCTCAGGATTTTACATTTTCTCTGGCAAAATTTCTTGTCATCACACTCAAATTGACTGACTTCATGAAAGTTTTTGGGTAAAAACCGATAAAAAAGGCTGTTAAGAGCTTTGTTTCAATTTTTAGCAAAAAAAATGTTAAGTGTAAGTTTCACCAACAAAAAACACTTACACATAAAACAAAAAAGGGCTTTTTTGCTCATATAAACACTGACCGATGGCATAGGATAACCGCATAATAATCAGACAAATCAACTAAATATTTAGCAATGTGACTTCTACTGATTGCCCTAAAGCTACTCAACCGTTTACCATCAAGTGGAGTACTCATCATCAACGGTTGGGCTGGGTAATGTATATATAAAGAGTGCACTAAAATTTACGTTTAAACACTTCTGACATAATAAAGGCTTTGCGCACGTCTGAGGCATTTGCCATTATTTTTTCTCGCTTTCTTTTTTTACTATCTGCTACCGACTTGGCGTGTTCTAATTGGCTTTGTTGCTCTTTAGACAAAGTAGATACTGACCTGGCATGCCCCAAACGTTTTTTTTGTGCCTGAGACAAACGCTCGTCTGCCACTTGCCTGGCGTGTTCTTGTTGTGCTTCCTGTATCTCGGCAAAATCGCTGATAGGCTGCAAGATTTGTGGGTTAGTAGTAGGAGAATATTCTTTTTTTTGTTGCTTTGGTTTGTCCAGGTCTTTTGATAGCTCCTCCAGAAAGTTTTGCAACTCTTGGCTCTGGCTTGATGACGACGAAGTAGCTTTAGTGGCAGGTTTAGCCTTAGAACCAGGCTTATTGCCTACGTTTTTTTTCTTTTTACCTGCATTGTTCGATTTATAAATCAGGTAGATGATTGCAATGACAATGTATGCAAATATTTGAAAGTTGTCCATAGTAACAAATATAACAAAATTCAGTAAAAACCATCATATCAGGTCAAAAACCTGCGCTAAACCTCTGCACTGAAGCATTAAATATGCGTTGTTAATTTACTTAAAATGTAGCAGTGGTCATTTACTTAGGTGTGATGATTGCAGGATGTTTTGGGGTTATTGCCTTGAATCTACTTTAGAAGCATGGCACGATTTTCACTAGTAGCCATGTTTTAAGGTAGTTATACGAATTTTAATCGTGACACCCCCTACAAGGGGTTGATTAATCTATGATGGTACGGTAAAAGTGGTGTTCTTTTATGCATATCGACATCATACACGAACCTAAACCAGTGCAATGCCTGACTTTTACCAAGTTTTGCTGGCAATGGTCAATGGTTATTAAGCTAAAGAAGTTGATTAAATGTCAAACGTTTTAAGAAATATATTTTTATTGATATGGTTGGTTTTATGCACAGTGCCCATAGCACATGGACAAGAAGATGACATTGTGCAGGTAACCTCATTTGATGAAACAACAGACGATTCGAGAGACTCTGTGGTTTTTCGTCAAAAATATGTGATCGGAATCAAAGAAGCGCCTCCCTTTGCCATTAAAAACCCCGATGGCTCTTGGACTGGCATTAGTGTAAACCTCTGGGAATCTATTTCGGCAAAACTCAAAATTAGTTTTAGATGGGAAGAACGCGGTATGTCGGGTTTGTTAAAAGGGGTACAAGATGGCTCGTTAGATGCTGCCATTGCTGCCATTAGTATTACCCGCGAGCGCGAAGAACTGGTAGATTTTACGCATCCTTATTATGTCACCAGTTTAGGGATAGCAGTACGCCCCAAAGAAGGGAGTGTTAAATTACTCATTTCTCGTATTTTATCTCCTCGCTTTATCAGCACTATAGGGGCACTTATTGCCTTGTTTCTTATTTTTGGTGCGCTTATCTGGCTTTTCGAACGAAAAAAAAATCCTGGGTTTGATGAATCTTTCAAAAAAGGGATCGGCGCTGGATTTTGGTGGGCTGCCGTTACTATGACTACGGTAGGCTACGGCGACAAAACACCTATTACAGCTGGCGGAAGGTTTATTGCCATTATCTGGATGTTTTTCACTATTTTGTCGGTGTCTAGTCTGATTGCAGCCACCTCGTCGGTGCTCAACTCTGACCCTCCCGAACACAAGGTAGAGAATGTACGCGACCTGGCAAAAATTAAAGTGGGTACAGTAAAAAAATCGAGCAGTCTACAGTATTTGCGTAGAAACCGGGTATTGCCCAAAATATACGCCACCCCACTTGAGGGTATGGAGGCAGTAAAAAACAAAGAAATAGATGCCTTGCTGTATGATGAACCTTTGATGCGATACCTTATCAAACAAGGTCGAGTAAACCACCTTAAGCTTTTACCTTATAAATTTAAGTACCAATATTATAGCGTGTGCCTCCCTTCAGGTAGCGACCTTCGCGAGGGCATTAACCTTATATTGCTGGAAAAAACTACTGAACCCCACTGGAAAGACCTCTTGTTTAACTATTTGGGTAGGACAGAGTAGTTTTCCATATTTGGCTTTTGTTTTTAATACACTTCAGAACATTATCATCGCTCGATAATGTTCTTCATTTCTCTTAAAACCATGACTTTGATTTCATCATCTGTGTCCTCTTATATAGTCAATGCACTTCTCAACAATTCCATCGTTTTTATTATTAGCTTCCTCTGCAATGCTTTGGTATGATTTCTTTTCTATCTTAAAACTCTACAGATTATTCATTACCAAATGGTAACTAATCAGTTGCTTGTTTGATTCTGTTTTTTTTCATTTACGATCAAGAGTGTGTTCGGATATTATTTGTTTTTGTTTAATATTTTGTACTTTGGATTTATGGATTTGAGAGATTTAGCCAATCGTTTT
>NZ_CANLRP010000175.1 GCF_947493425.1 uncultured Microscilla sp.
GCCTTGATACTTCGTTATTTTTATTGCCCGTAGCGCTGCTATGGGCGCAAAAAATAGCCTCGTCTCAAAACAAAACCCCTACCTCAAGAATGGTAATTTAATTTCTCACCATTCCTTACAGTTGCGACTTATCAGTAAAAAGTTATTTTTTGTTTATTCCTTCAACTAACTTGGCTATTCGTCTGCCAAAATTGATCATTGGGCGAAAGCTCTGCAAATATTGATGTTTTATACTGTAAAAATATTATTTTAGGTTAATTTATGTTTTAAAAATACGAGCTGACACTCACATATTATTTAATCCCCCCCTAATGAACAACCTGGCGAAAAGACTGATCGAAGAAAATTTGCGTACCAAAAACCCTGTCCTTGACCTTGGCAATTGTGGACTGGATGGCACTGAACCCTTACTTGAACGTCTTGAAGAGTGTAACCATTTGGAGACATTGATTTTGGGAAACTCCTGGTTTGAAGATGTCTCTCAAATCAGTACATTTGAGTTTACCCAAAATACCGATAATGACGACTACCCAAACAACTTAAGGCAACTTCCGTTGTTATTACCCAAAAACCTGAAGCGATTGGTGGCAGGATGCATCGTAGAAAAATGGGGCATACAAGACTTGTCTCCTTTGCAAAACTTGACCTCCCTGCAGCAATTGTATCTGGCCAACAATAATATCACCAATTTAGCCCCTTTAGGTCACTTAGCAAACTTGCAAGTGCTAGATGTTAGTTTCAACAATGTTGTAAATATCACCCCTTTGGCTCCCCTCAAGCAGTTGAAAAAATTTACTGCAGTAGATTGTGCTATCAATGATCTAACTCCTTTACAGCACTTAAATAAGTTGGAAAAACTAGCCCTTAATACGAATAAAATAACTGACCTGGCACCTTTGGCTCAACTGGCTAACTTAAAAGCGATTGATCTAAGTGATAATCTTATTACAGGTATTCATCCTTTGGAAAACCTTGTAAACATAAGGCAGCTTAATCTAAGTAACAACACCATTGCAGATATAACCCCTTTAGAAAACTTAGCCTTGCTGAACCGTTTATATTTAGATCATAACAACATTGTTTATTTACCATTGTTTCATCGGTTCCAAAACCTCACCCTCCTTGATTTAAACTTCAATAAAATCAGAGAGTTTCCACACGATTTTTTAAAGCCTCTGATTGGCTTGCACATTTTATACTTACACAATAATCCGATTGAAAATATTCCTTCCAGTATCACTGGTGGCAAAAACAAAGCAGACTTTATTGCCCGGTGGTTTGCCAAACAAGAAGGAAATGTATTGCCCAAACTACGTAACTACCTACAATCTATAGAAAACAAGGCAGATCGTCGCCCTCTGCACGAAGCCAAACTCATCTTTGTAGGAGTGGGTGACGTGGGCAAAACCGAATTGGCTGAGGCAATCAGTAACCCAGCCTATTCTTTTGAGCAACGCAGGACTACCACTCAAGGCATTTGTATCAAGCAGTGGCAACCACCTAATTGTGAATTGGACGACGAGGTGATTGACTTTACCGCCAATATTTGGGACTTTGCCGGTCAGGAGATCAACTATGGTACTCACCAGTTTTTTCTCACTAAAAACTCGGTGTATGTGTTTGTGTGGGAAACCCGCAAAGGTGAGCAAACCGAAGCGTTTAATTATTGGTTGCGCATTGTGTCGCTACTGTCAGACAATGCGCCTATTATAGTGGTGCAAAACAAAGTAGATGTATATGAAAGCGAAATAGACCAAAAAAACTGGAAAAAGCGCTTTCACAACATTGTAGGTTTTTTAAAAACTTCATGTAAAACTGGGCAAGGCATTGATATTTTGCGTGAGACTGTGATAGATGAACTCTTGGCGTTGCCCCATATCCGCGAGGTATGGAACAAACACCGCTTTGCTGTGCGCAAGACGTTAGAGCAATACAACGTTGACTGTATATCTAAACGCGAATACCTTAAGATTTGTGCAGAACACCAGGTAAACCGAACCGATGCGGGTTTTTTGAGTAACCAATTGCACGACATTGGCGCAATTTTGCATTTTGGCAATGAAGCCAAACTTAAAAATACAGTAGTGCTTAAGCCTCAATGGGCAACTGAAGCTGCTTATTTGCTGCGCGATAGCAAACATGTGGTACAGGGTAGGTTTAGTTTGCACGACTTGGACCACATCTGGCCCGAAGAGCGTTTTGACGATAAGCACATGTTTTTGTTACACTTGATGGAACAGTTTGAACTTATTTTTCAGCTCCAGGACGACATCAAGTACATCATTCCTGAACTGTTGCCCATTGAAATGCCCTCTCGGGTGATTTACCTGCAGCCAACTACCAACGAAGCCCGGCATCTACACTTTGAATACCACTACGAATTTATGCCCAAAGGGGTACTTAGTCGCTTTATTTGTCGTATACATAGACTTATCCACGAAGAGCTGTTCTGGAAATATGGGGTGGTACTTGCCTACGAACAAAGTTATGCGAAGGTGTTATGGGATGATACAGACATTCGCAAAACGATTGCCATTGAAGTCTGGGGACCTGAAGCTGATAAACTACTGTTTTTGATCCGAAACCACCTCGAACACATCCACGAAAAACTTAATTATCCTCCTTTGCAAGAAAAAGTGCCTTGTGTGTGTCCGGTGGGTTGCCCCCACAAAACCAAGCCGCACCTGCACGATTACCAAACCCTGCGTAAGTTTCAGGCAAAAGGCAAAAGCAAGCGGGTATGCGACAAATCAGTAGAAGATGTGTCTATTCAATCTATGCTGGAAGGCATCTTGGATAATAAAGAAGACCACACCCGGCGTTTGTTTTACTTGATTAATACCAATAATGTGGCGGGTTTTTTTGACCTGCTCGATCAAATGGGCATCCAGCAAAGTCAACTCAGTGCTTTAAAAGATGAGTTTGTGCATGGCAACACCTCTTTTCAGTTTGCCGAACGTCTGATCGTATGGGTACAAACACACTTTAGGGGGAGAGGGTGGTAAACAAAGTTTAAAAATAGATGGTCTGCCCTGTTTGAAACAGTTATACAAGCATTTACTCAAGGGTAAAGGGGCACTTTATTGTATATTCAATCATATCTGAATTTTATGAGAACCGTCCATTTCTAAATTAAGAGAGTGAGCAAAACCCCACTCTCCTAAAATTATATATCAGCCAATTTGCCAGTTTTACTTCTTATTGATCACCAAACGTGTCGTTTTTCGAGTGTTGGTGGTTGGGTCAATCACTACCATCTGGTAAGTACCCGCTTTTACGCTGGCAGGCACCGTCCAAGTACCATTGTTTTGAGTAGCAGTAAAGCTGCCCACTTTTTTTCCAGTCATCATATCATACAATACTACCTCTGCTTTTTCTACATGGTCAGCCAGTTTTACATTTACCTGATTGGTTGTAGGGTTAGGGTACACCTTTACATCCAATGTTTTTTGAGCATTAGTTAGTTTAGTTTTTTTGATAGGAAGAATTTCTTCGTCTATAGGAAGAGGCACCCGCCCACAAACAGTTTCTATACGAATAGCATCTACCTGCAACTCAGCTTGTCCATTGTTAGGAGCGGTTTTTAGTAATGGATAAATCCATAGCTGAGAGAAGTTAGCCGAAGCAGTGAAAACCACTGTTTTTTCCACCCATTTTGGATAGTTCAATCCGTCGGTAAAAATGGTTTGTTGACTACTCACCGAAGGAATCACTATCGAAGTAGTCGTTCCGCTAGGTACACCGTTGGCAGCTTTTACATAAAATGCCCCATCAGGGTTAGAAGTACGCACCCAAAATTTGACTTTATAAGTTTTACCTGCCACAAAATTTACATTGGTTACTATACCTTCGCCGCGTCCATAGTAAGACCACATCCAGGCAGAGTTTGAACCCTGACCCGGTGCACCACCAAACATACTTGGTGTTCCGTGAGACTGAGCCCAGCCATATACCAAACCACTTGAAAAAGGACGTACCCGGTCGGTTCCTTTTCTTTCTTCAAAGCTGTAGTTAGGCACCGCAATACTCATAGGAGTACAAGCAGTAATTTTGATTCCATCTACTTGTACTTCGGCTTGCCCATTGGTAGGCGCGCCTGCCAAATAAGGGTAAATCCATAGTTGAGCATAGCTTGTACTTGGGGTAAATGTAACCGAGATGTATTTCCAGTTGTTGTATACCAAGCCATTAGAGAAGATAGTTTGCTTACTACTTACTGATGGGAAAGTACTGGCGCTGCTAGTACCATTGGGTACACCGTTGGCAGCTTGTACGTAAAATTTACCATCGGGGTTATTGGTTTTCACCCAAAAATTTACCGTGTATACTGTGCCAGGGGCAAAGTTATAGTTTTGCACAATACCTTCGCCTCGTCCGTGGTAAGACCACATCCAGGCAGAGCGAAGCCCCTCACCAGGTGCTCCTCCAAAAATACTGGGCGTTCCGTGAGATTGTTTCCAGTCGGTTACTTGTCCGCTGGCAAAAGCACTGCCGTAATTAGTGCCAGTCAAAGACTCAAAACTACCATTGCTTTGTGCATAACTGTTTATGCTGATGACAGCAAAAAAAAGCAAAGCGATCAATTGAACAAATTGTCGTTTCATAGTTAGTTACTATTAAAGGTTTAGAATTATTTTGTGATATTATGTTTTGTTTTGTGTTACAAACCTAGGTGAAAACTTACATCAAAATTTAAGGCAATTCATAAACGGTAGTTTTAACTTCACGAATGGCGGGTTTGGGTTTATAAGGCTATGGAGGGACGAATAAAAATACAAAACAGTTCAAAATTTAGTTAACCAACTCAAAAACAGCACTTTAAAATATCTATTTCATAAGGTGTTTGGATAGTCAACACCGTGGAAACTATAAAACAAGCAAAGTGAATTGGTTTTTCAAAGTTGTTTTAGAGCAAATAAATCACAAGACCAACAAGGAATGTTTAATCAATATAAAAGTACACAAATGAAAGGTATATATTTATTGGCATCACTACATTTTTATACAGAATTCGCCTTGTTTTTTGGGTATATAAGTATAAAATCTTGAGTATTCTTCCTTTATAAACATACAATACTCCCTCACTTTTTTAACTTTGTCAGTTTATTCTGACATATATAACAATAGTCCATAGCCCCGACAGGGGCAAGTCCTTAGATGCCGATGCATATCGGTGCTTCAAGTCCTTGGATACCGATGAATATCGGTGCTACACCCTGTTCCACAAGTAACCACGCTTTTGTATTACACTGATTTTCAGTTATTTACAAAAAGCGTAGTTAGAAGCTGATTCGAGTAAATGTTCACCTTGTTAAATGCTGTAAACCAGTATTTTATATTGAGATTGTATACTCACTTTATTTTTAAAAGTGTTTCGGTTTTATGCCTAAACACCCAATTAAATAGTTTTTAAATTCATAAATAACTGATAACCAGCATACAACTTTGACGAAAATCACTGCGGAGTATTGTAAGGAACGATGCAAAAATAAAGTTCTATAGTTTAAGGAAATATTTTTTGGTCAGGCGAGGTCAAAAAACGCGGCATAGCCATAGCTATGGCAAGTTTTTTTAACGAAGCATGTCCAAAAAAGAGGAGGTTAAGAATGCGTATTTATTTTGACACCGTTCCTAAGCATTTCACCACAATGCAACTGTTTATTTGAGGGCGCTTGACACACAAACAGATAAAGACCACTAATAGAGAATGATTAAAGAATCTATTTTACAACAGTATGAAGCCGAAGTACAAGTGTTGAACAAAGGCGATATTTTGTTTATGGAGGGGGAAATGCCTCGCCACTATTACCAGATCAAAGAAGGAGAAATCAAGGTTTCTAATTATAACAATGAAGGCAAAGAGTTTATGCAGGGCATTTTTTATAACAAACAAAGTTTTGGTGAGCCACCTTTATTGGGTAACTTTCCTTATCCGGCTACTTCACAGGCGTTAAAAACTACCACAGTGTACAAGTTGCCCCTGCGCCGCTTTATTGAACTGCTACAAAATAATTTTGAAGTGCACTGGCAACTTACTGCTACCCTTTCGCAACGCTTGCGTTACAAGGCAATGATTATGAAAGAAATTTCCAGCCATTCGCCCGAACACCGCATACTTACCCTAATAGATTACCTGAAAAAACATACTGCGCCCACCGATCGGTTTGAGGTAAAGCTTACCCGACAACAAATAGCCGACTTGACAGGGTTGCGGGTCGAAACTGTGATTAGGGCAATCAAAAACCTGGAAGCCCAGCAAGAAGTACAAATTATTGGGCGTAAAGTATACAGGTAAAGTATACCATCAGCGATGAAGGTCAACAAGTCATTCCCCAAAAATGTACCCCATTGATTTCGATCAAATGATCGAGACGCAACGACGAGCCATCGTTCCATTTTACATACTCTACCTTGTCTTTGATGTACAAATCTACAATGGTTTTGGTAAAAACAGCTTCCTTGTTTTGAGCGTTTAGGTAGGTTACCTTGCAAAGAGTTTGTTTGACTGCCCAGGCTTCGAGGTAATCATACAAGTTACAATTAATGGGGGTATAAGGTATTGTTTTATTCATGGTAAAATATGGTTGTATTAGTAATGACAATAAAGAATAGTAGACCATCACTTATACAATCGCTATTTTGTCAATATAGTTCTACAAGGATTGTAAATAACTGGTTATAAGGTAATTAATATTAAGAATAATGCTCAACCGAAGAAGCTCTTAATAGATTTAATCGCTAAATTTTAAAACTATTTTGTTAAACATTTATTTTCTCGTTTTTACCCAATTTTACCCATTGATACAAGAACAATCCTTGGTTGTAAAAGTTCTTGAAGCGTTGATTGTTTGATTGTAAACCAAAATAATAATTCACAAAACGAGAATTTTTAAATCTATGAAAATCATAAACACCTATGCATTGTTGGCTGTATTATTTAGTAGCCTAATGGTGGCTTGTAATACCAAAGAAAAACAAAACCTTCCGGCACCAGTAACCAATCAAAGCGAAAAAATTGAAGGGTATGTCATTGTTCTGAAAGACAAATTGAGTCGCCGATTAAGCGAGCAAAGTACCGAAAAAATCGCTCAGGAGGTAATAAAAGACTATACCACCAAATCGCCCAAAGTTACCGTTTTGTCAGATCAAGGTAAATTAGCATTTAGTGCTGATATATCTTCGGAAGAACTACAAAAAATAAATCAAGATGACCGCGTAGAATTTGTGGAATACTTCAAAGGAACAAAAGCTAAGTTTCTTGATTTCCTTTTTAACCCTGTACAAACCGCAAAGTCTGTAGACCTTGACCGTTATGTAGGAAAATGGTACGAACTTGCCAGTTTTCCGCAAGACTTCAGCTCCGATTGTGAATGTACCACTGCCAATTATTCGCCTGGCGCCCTTCGAGGAATTATTAAAGTATTTAACCAATGTAATTCTACCGAAGGATCAGGGGAGGCAAGAGGAACTGCCTTTGTAATGAACCCTGGCGCCAACTCCCGATTATTGCTTACATTGCAAGACCCCTTGGTACCTGTTCCTGGCTTGTACTGGATTTTAGAAGTACGCGAAGCTTCCTCAGACAAACCTTACACATTTGCCGTAGTAAGTAATCCGTTCAGAAGTAGTTTGTTTATTCTTAGCCGCAAGCCTACTTTAGAAACCGACGAAGAAAAAGCCATTTATCAGGATATTTTGAATAAGTTAAAAAAGCAAAAGTTTGACCTTGACAAGCTTCAGACGACCAACCAGGAAAACTGTAACTTGTAATTGCAAGCAACTTCGCTATACTATACATATATGACAATCAACATTTAGAGTAAAGCCAGGGTTGTCTCATCATAATTTCAAATACCTTAAAACCCATTTTTTCTTAAAGAAAACCTGGTAAGGTTTGAATGATGAGGCAGCCCTTCTTTTTTGTCTGATAATTAAGTTAAACACTGTAGTGGATTATCAACACTACCCAAACACACTTGCAACACGTAATGAACAGAGTACCCAAGTGGTTTGCCTAATGGTTTGTCCCTTAGGAAGGGTTGGTTTTTGGCTATATTAATTAAATACAATTTGAAAAAAGATGACTTGCTATAAAACTATAGTTGCAATATTTTAATGATAGTTTGTACTGTGGCAATGGCGTGTTTTTTTTCTCTAAGGCATTGCCGATTGCTATGCTTCTTTTTGCTAGATTTGCGGAAATTAGAAAAAGATAAAACTGAAAATAATGCAAGAACAAACAGATTTTTCTATCGATGTAGTGGTAGAAATTCCCAAAGGTAGCCGCAATAAGTATGAATATGATTATGACAAAAAAATGATTCGTTATGATCGAATGCTTTTTTCTGCCATGCACTACCCCAGTGATTATGGCTTTTTTCCCGAAACATTGGCTTTAGATGGCGATGCGCTTGATGCGTTGGTTTTGGTAACCGAACCTACCTTTCCTGGGTGTTTGATCGAAGTTCGTCCGATAGGTGTATTTAACATGAGAGACGAAAAAGGACCAGATAAGAAGATATTATGTGTTCCGGTAAGTGATCCTATTTGGAATCATATCAAACGCCTGGAGGAAATTCCTCCCCACATGAAACTTGAAATTGAGCACTTCTTTCAAGTATACAAAGACTTGGAAAAGAAAAAAGTAGGAGTAGAAGGTTGGGAAGATGAAACCTCTGCCATTAAGGCAATCAAAGAGTCTCAACAAAGATATTTAGAGAGCAAGTGGAAAAAACAAAAGCACTAAGCAACTGTATCACATTCACGACTTTTCAGGCTGCGTACTTCATTGTTACGCGGCTTTTTTTGTATCACCGCATCAGGTTGGTGCGTAGAAGTAAATATACCTTAGTAAATAGGGGCAGGTTTACTGTTTCATGTCTAAACCAACAGAAACTTGTTGAGTAGAGGGGACAGTAGTTTTTGTCCTTAGGAATGGTACCAAAATAAATTTACATTCTTAACCTCATCTTTTGAGGCTATACTTTGTTAAAAAATAGCCGAATAGCGCTGCTATTAGCCGATTTTTTGCCGCGTATAGCAACAAAATATTTTAGCGTTACTATAGAAATTTATTTTTACACCATTCCTTAGCTTCTGATAACTGTTTGAAGATACCAGGGAATGAAAAACTATATACTGTGTTTTTTGTTGATTTTTACATAAATTTACTATTCTGACTAAAAAATATTTTGAAACCGTACACTTTTTTATATTAGGCGTTTCTTGTCTTTTTTGCTGGTTTTACAACATAAAAATGGACGTTGATCTGCTAAGTTGTAGGGTAAAGCCGAATTTCGTGTACCTCAGGCATCCGTTCATTTTTTTCTTTAGCTAAAAAAACGAACCAAAAAAAGCCACCGCTGTAGTTTGATCGCTAAAATTTAATCCATTGCGCCTAAAATGCTCAAACATTCGCTCGTGCCTCGCTCAGTGATCATTTTTTAACGGCTTCATTGCTTAAATTTCTTCACGCTAACAAACTAAGGCGGAAAGAAAGACCTTGTTATTCAAGCACTTTTAAAGTTGATAAAGTTAGCTTCTAAGCAAATATTAATAGCTAAAAATTAGTGTACGGTTTCAAAAAAAATATTACACAAAATCTGGTTTGCGTGAAAAGTTACAATGAACTTAAAATAAGTTCAATAAATAATGCTCACACAGCTATTACTTCATACTACTTTAATAAAACGAAAAAGTGCTCCAAAGCAACAAAATAACTTGTTGACGAACGAGCCATAGAGGTTGTTTAATGAAGTGGATTATTTTTGTAGTTTTATATCTAAATTACCCATGTTTTTAGCACTATTGAGTTTTATTTTAGGCTTCTGTTCTTTGTTCAATCCCTGCTTGCCTCACCATCAGGCATGCCCTGCATTGTGTTGTGTTATTCCTGCAAGCGATACTACCAAAGCTACACCTTATACTATTATTCGTGCCATTACCATTACTGGAAACAAGAAAACTAAACGTAGAATTATTCTAAGAGAGTTGGATGTTCACCCAGGTGATAGCTTGCTCAATCACCGCATAGACACGGTGTTGTTGACCAATAAAAACAAGATTTTTAATACCAACTTGTTCATTACTGTAGACTTGATCCTACAAAACAAAGAAGGAAACGTGGCCGACTTACATATTAAACTCAAAGAACGGTGGTATTTTTTTCCTGCCCCTTTGTTCGAACTGGTAGACCGCAACTTCAACGAATGGTGGCATCAACGCAACCGCGACCTCACCAGGGTGCGTTACGGCATTCGGCTTACTCAAGACAATGTATTTGGACTTAACCAAAAACTGGAACTACTTTTCCTGACAGGTTTTGTCAATCAATACAGCGTAAGCTACAGAATGCCTTATATAGACCGGGCACAAAAAATGGGGTTAAGTTTCCAAGTATCTTATACCCAAAACAAGTCTATTCCTTACCGCACCGAAGGACACCAACTTGACTTTTTAGAAAGTGAAAAAATTCTCAAAGAACAGTTTTCGTCTGCGGTATCGTTGCGCAGGCGCAGCAAGTTTTACGACTTTCATACAATAGCTCTTTCGTACCATCAGTCTAAACTTGCCGATACCATTCCCCAAATTAACCCATTGTATTTTTTAGATGGCAATAACACCCAAAAGTATTTTAAGCTTCAGTACACATTTGAACACAACAAAACTGACATCAACGCCTATCCGCTGAATGGTTCTATCTACAGAGGATCTATTGAAAAGTATGGGCTGGGTTTTTTCAACGATGTAGACATGCTTGCTACTACCTTTACAATGGCCAAATACAAACGTTTGGGGCGTGGTTTTTTTGCCGATGTATTGTTGCGTGGGCGTTATTTATTGCACCAACGGCAACCTTATTCTATATCCAGAGGGTTGGGGTATGGCAATAACCTGTTGAGAGGGTATGAGTTTTACGTGCTTGATGGGCAACACTTTTTCCTGAACCGCAACACACTTAAGTTTCGTTTTGTAAACACACGCAAAGAACTAGGTTTTATACCTATTCCTCAGTTTAGAACCTTACCTTTGGCAATGTATTTTACTTTTTATTTCGACACTGGCTATGTGTCCGACAGGTTTTTTACCGAAGTGAATAACCGCTTTACCAACCGTTTTATTTATGGAACAGGGGTAGGTATAGACATTGTAACCTACTATAACATGATTATCCGTTGCAATTATGCGCTCAACTCTGGGCTTGAGCACGGATTTTATATTACTTTTAGCGCCGATTTATAACCCATTTTTTACAATGAAGTATTGTTTTACCCTGCTGATTTGCTTATTGGCAAGTATTGTATACGCACAAGGTTCGTTAAAACACGCTCCCTTTTTTGACGATTTTGACAACAATCAACACGGTTGGTATGAGTTTGATGAAAAGGAAGCCACCGGGAAAATAGAAAAAGGACAGCTTTTTTTCTCACACCATCGCACTACCGGATCTTGGTCTTTGTGGAATACGGTCAAGATAAATGAAACTAAAAACTTTAGCATCGAAGCCAAGATTCGTTTTTTGGGCGGGTTCACCAAACACGGTTATGGTATCATCTGGGGCGCAAACGACCTCGAAAACAAATATTTTTTCATTGTCACTAGTTTGGGTTTTTATACCATCAGAAAAGTAGAAGCAGGCAAAATCAAAGATATTAAGCCCTGGACTCCCAATGTTTACATCAATCAAGGAAACAGTGAAAATACTTTCACCATCAAAAAAGCAGGCAATAGTATGTTATTTTATATCAATCAAGAGCTGCTTTTTGTATCAGATAATTACCCGTTTTTGGGTGATAAAATAGGGTTTACACTTGCGCATAACATGAAGATAGCCGTAGACTACCTCAAAGTAACACAATAACAAATAAATGCTCCTTTTAGGGCAGTGCTGCAATGTTGACTTTCCTTTTTTCTTCTTGCTCTACACCACGTCCTATCTTTATTGCCTCACGATCGTTTGCTTTTCATTTACCCATTGCCTTTACCTTGGGCTCTTTTTCAATATAAAAAACACTCATTAAGGGAACAGTGTTAGTGCTTAGGGGATTTGTGTTATTCGATGATAACTATTTTGCAGATATTTGTAACATCAAAATAAAAAAATATGGGGCAGGAAATAATCAAAATACAATCAATTAGTCAACTACACAATATGGCAGGCTTCGAGAAGCCCAAACATCCACTAATTAGTGTGGTAGACGTGTCAAAGATCAAAATCAACAAAGACTTACTCAATGTAAAGCTGTCGCCTAATTTGTATTATATTGGGCTCAAAAGTGCCGACTGTGGAATGCAGTATGGGCGCAATCATTATGATTTTTCGGAGGGAGTGCTCGCTTTTCAAAGCCCAAATCAGGTAGTGGCCATTACCTCTGAAACTGAGTTTGACAACGAACAAGGTTGGATGTTGTTTTTTCACCCCGACCTGATTCGTACCACGCCCCTGGGCGAAAATATAGAAGGTTACTCTTTTTTCTCTTACGATGTACACGAAGCCTTGCACCTGTCGGACAAAGAAAAGAACACCTTGAACGACTGCGTAGAGAAAATAAAGGAAGAGTACAACGAACGCATCGATAATCACAGCCACCGGGTCATTATATCTACCCTAGAGTTATTACTTAACTATTGCCTTCGGTTTTATGAGCGGCAGTTCAATACCCGCACCGCCAAAAATAAAGACATTGTAACCCAGGTAGAAAACACCCTAAAAGATTACTACAAAACAGGGCAACTACCCGAATACGGGGCGCCTTCTATTCATTATATTGCCGATAAGGTGCACTTGTCGCCTACTTATCTAAGCGATTTGCTCAAGAAGGAAACCGGGCGTAGCGCCAAAGATCATATCAACGATTTTTTGGTAGACAAAGCCAAAACTTTGCTTTTAAGTACCGAAGACTCAGTATCAGAGATTGCTTACACGCTGGGGTTTAATTACCCACACTACTTTAGTCGTTTGTTCAAAAACAAAACAGGGTTTACTCCCCAAAAATACCGCGAAGTAGGCTAACACCCCGTTACGAATCTGTAAATACCAGTACATCAATAGACGATAATTTGAGTGCTCAAATCAATTGGTGGTCTTTTGCCTATGCCTAAAAATTATTTTCGACACATTCCTTGAAAACTATGAATCAGATAGATAAAACAAAACCTGTATTGGTAACTGGTGCCACCGGATATGTAGCCGGATGGTTGGTAAAAAAACTATTGGAAGAAGGGATCACGGTACACGCTGCAGTGAGAAACCCGCAAAAACAAGAAAAACTACAGCACTTAAATAAGCTCGCCGCTGAGTTGCCTGGGTCTATCAAATACTTTCAGTCAGACTTGCTACAGGAAGGCTCCTACACCGAAGCAATGGCGGGTTGTGAACTGGTCTACCATACTGCCTCGCCTTTTGTGACCGATGTAAACGACCCACAAAAAGACCTGATTGACCCAGCAGTAAAAGGCACACAAAACGTGCTCGAAACCGCCAATAATACTCCCTCGGTCAAACGGGTAGTGGTTACTAGCAGTTGTGCTGCCATTTATACCGATGCTATAGACTGCCAAAACGCACCTGGTGGAGTACTGACTGAGGAGGTTTGGAACACGACGGCATCGTTAGACTATCAGCCTTACGCTTACTCAAAAACCCTGGCCGAAAAGAAAGCCTGGGAGCTTAACAAAACGCAGGCACGCTGGGACCTCGTAACCATTAACCCGTCGTTGGTGTTAGGACCTCCACTGAACCCCAAAAGTGTTACTTCAGAAAGTTTCAATATATTGAGACAGCTGGGAGATGGTACCATGAAAATGGGTGCCCCAAAAATCGGCATTGGTTTGGTAGATGTGCGTGATGTAGCCCAGGCACATTACAACGCAGGGTTTAAACCCACCGCCAAAGGACGTTATATTACCTCAGGGCATAACACCAATTTTCTGGAGCTGGGCACTACCTTGTTGCCCAAATACGGCAAAAAGTTTCCTTTGCCCAAAAAAGCCCTGCCCAAGTGGTTGTTAATGATAGTGGGACCTATGACCAACAAGTTGTTTACCCGCAAGTTTATTCGCAACAATGTAAACCATTCGTGGACAGCCGACCACTCAAAAATCAAAGAAGAACTAGACATTGAATTTACTCCGCTCAAAGCTACCATGGAAGATACTTTTCAGGCATTGGTAGACGAAAAAATACTACAGCCCAAATAAAGAAACAAGGGAACAAATACAGCGTGGTGTTGTAAAAGAAAGTCCACTAAAAAGTAACCAACTACTGCCAAATACTTTGGCTTGGCTTAAGCTGACTGGCTTAAGCCTTTTTTGGTTAAAAACGCAAAAAAAACGCTTTCAGTCATTGTAATGCACTTTTTGCAAAGCAGAAATGGTCTCCCCTACCTGTAATATATGCTCATAAAAAAGAAGGGAAGAGAGGGCTCTCTTACCAAAAACAAAAAAAGCCACCAGTACAGTTTTAAAGTTGTTTTACCCGACTTACGATTAGATAAGAGCACCTGGCCAAAAATTGACGTTCACCTTTTGCAACACCTTGATTCTAAAAAACAAAACAAATTGATTTTAAATTTATTTGTTACAGCTCAAATTGCTGGTTGGGTATTGGAGCTGTTTTCACAAGAGCTTAACCGAACTAAAAGAACATTATTTTTTTAAAATCAAATAGTTAAGCTGGGCTTAATTATTTGTACGCTCCTTGCCTTGTGGGTACACAGCCCAATATTTTCGCTTGGGTGCTTGCATTACTTTTAATCAAACATTTTGTTTAACTATTCATTCCAGAATGCCTATTTGCCCTGGTTGTAATATATACCATCAAACAACAGGGATTGATAGCAACGTATAGCAAAAAACTTCAAAAGCTGGCAAAAACAGTTTTTGCGTTACACTGTGTTGGGCTGCTTTGCCACCTATTGTAAATTACCCCACAGACACTCAATTATTACTTAATCACCTTTCCTTAATTATGTTCAAGTGGACATCCTACGCTTTTGTACGTTTCACGTTCTTTTTTATTCTGGGTATTTGCTTTGGTTTATACAAACCACCCACCAGTATCAAGCTGTGGCATTTGCTTTTTTATGGTAGCGGTGCAGCATACATAGTTGTATTCTTTATTTCCCGTTTTTTTCATCGCTTCGCCTTTACTCCAGTTACTGGGTGCTTAGCGGGTTTGATGCTTTTTTGTTTTGGCATACTCAGAACATTTCAGGTAACCGAAGCCCACCATCCACAACATTTGTTACACCAACCCGACACCATTACTCACTACCTTGCCGTGGTGCAGAATTCTTTACAAAAGAAAACTAAAAGTTATCGTACAAGGTTGCGCGTCTATCAAGCAAAAGTGAAAGGTAACTGGGTGCCTGCTGTAGGTCAAGTACTACTTTATATCAAAAAAGACAGCCTTGCTCCGGTGCCTCGCCTGCAATATGGGCAAGTACTGTTGGTGCAAGGCACTCCCTTACGAGTAGCGCCACCCAAAAACCCCGAACAGTTTAACTATCGGCGTTACCTGGCACAGCAAAATATTCATCATCAACACTTTGCTACCTCATTAAATTACCAAGTCATTGACACCTCGTCGGTGCATTCAGTACTGACCCTGTCAGAAACTTTGCGTAGCTATTGCGATGCCCAACTAAAGGCTTTGGTCAAAGGTTCACAAGAGTATGGCATTGCTACCGCCTTATTGCTAGGTGTCAAAGATCACATAGACAGCGACATAAAAAACGCTTATTCTGGGGCAGGGCTTATGCACTTGCTGGCCGTGTCGGGGTTGCACATAGGTTTTATTTACCTTATTCTTCACTTGTTGCTTAAGCCCCTCAAACAACTACCTGGTGGTGAGCTATGGTACCTGCTCACTATGGTGGGCTGCTTGTGGTTGTATGCCTTTATTACGGGGCTATCGGCATCGGTAATGCGTGCCGTGACTATGTTTTCGGTTATGGCTGTAGCCAAAGCTACCAACAGGCGCACCAATATTTACAATACACTTGCAGTGTCGGCGTTTGCTTTGTTGGTTTACAATCCACTCATGGTTACTTCTGTAGGTTTCCAATTGTCTTATATTGCAGTAGCAGGCATTGTATACATACAACCCAAAGTATATCAATGGCTACATTTTACGCACTGGTTACCCGATTATTTATGGCAACTCACGTCGGTATCTATAGCAGCTCAGATTGCCACTTTTCCGTTGGCACTGTATTACTTTCATCAGTTTCCCAATTATTTTTTACTGTCCAATTTGCTCGTTTTGCCATTAGCTCCGGTGTTGTTGGTATTGGGTATTTTTACTTTGCTTTTGTCTTTTGTACCTTGGCTCAGCGAAATACTGGGTTATTTGCTCAGGTTGTTTATAGAAACCCTCAACATGGTCATTGTTGCCCTTAATAAACTACCCCTGGCAATTACCGAAGGAATTTATTTACGCACGGCAGACCTTTGGCTGATTTATGTAAGCGTGATCAGCTTTTTTTGGGTATTTCAGTACAAAAAGTTATACTATCTAAAAATCTCGGTAGGCTGTATACTGGTATTGGCAGGCGCCAGACTATACAACAATCATCAATGCCAGCAACAGCAGGAGTTTGCCATTTTTCAACTCAACAAACACCCCCACCTACAGTTTACTCAAGGTACTCAAAGTTTTTTTATTGCCAAGGCGGGTTTGCAGCATGAGCATCAAACACTGGGGTTCAATATTGATACCTATTTATGGAGCAAGGGCATCAGGCAACGGGTATTTTTAGATGCCCGGCAAAACCAAGAAAATAAAGAGATAGGGTTTGCTTACCGCAAAAAAGAAAAGTATGCTTTGTTATACTGGAGAAGTAAAAGTTTTTTGATTTTGCAGAAATACCTGCGTTACCGCGAATTAAAAAAGTTCAAAAGTATCAAAACCGACTATCTAATCATTCAAAACAGAGCAGTATGGAGCCTTGCCAGGCTTTGCAAAGTGATACAACCAACCCATATCATCATTGACGACTCCAACGGTTTTTATCGTGGACGTAAGCTTTACAAGGAAGCCCAGCACCTGGGCGTACCCTGTACTTGGATAACCCAGAACGGGGCGTTTATTCTGAGGCAGTAGCCAAAGGATTGCCTTATGGTCAAGGTTCTGACATTATATCTATTTTCAGTATTCCGAAAAACGAGCGTAGAAGCTTATTCTGCGATTACCCCGCTGTGTCAAGTCTTCCCGCAGGGCGACTTGACACTATTAATGAATAGAAGTCTTCTGACTTCTCCTCCGAGCTTATTCTACGATTATTAATAACACATTGTCCAGAGCTTAAAAGAGCCGTGCAGGTGTTAAGTCGGGGGAATTAAACTAACGAGCAAGGAAGTCGAAAGACTTCCCCCTATTAAGACTTTCAAGTCTCCTTCGGAAGACTTAAAAGAGCGGTGCAAAATACCGCTGTGTCAAGTCTTCCCGCAGGGCGACTTGACACTATTAATGAATAGAAGTCTTCTGACTTCTCCTCCGAGCTT
>NZ_CANLRP010000176.1 GCF_947493425.1 uncultured Microscilla sp.
CCGTGTGATGGGAGACTATCACGCACGGTTCTGTGAGAGGTTCGGGGTGAAAATCCCCTTACCTACTCGACTTTACAAGGCTTAATAAGGTAAACATATACTCGAGTCAGCTATGGACTACGGACTAAATACTATGGACTATTGTTATTTTTTTAAATAAAACACAAACTCTCCGCCTTCATCCCCTACGTTTTTCAAGGGGTGCCCAATGGGGGTTTGGCTGGCATTGTTCGACACTGCCACTTTTACGTACTGGATTAATTCACTGATGGGAAATCGTTTTTTCTGATTTTGGCTGAGGTACTTCAAAAAGTAAGTAGCAAAAGGACTACTTTCGCCTATGGTACCGTCTGACACCAGCTCTAAACGCCCCGAAGCAAAGCCCCAACGCGAGCGATACTTTTCCACATTTTCTATATAACCACGTTTGCCTTGTGTAAACAACGACCCCGAAAAGCAAGCGTCTGCCACCAAAAATATATGCTTGGCTTTGATCGCCTTGATGTACTTAAGCAGGGTAGAGTTGGCCAGGTACTGAGTTTCTTCACCTTTTTGGGCGTTAAATGGAATCCAAAACCCTTCTTTAATGGCTGCATTGTAGTAACCATGCCCTGAGTAGTACAGCAACAAATTGTCTTGACTGGTAAGCTTTTCCCGCAAACTTGACAACTGCTTCAAAATATTTTTGTTAGTAGCTTGTTCGTCATACACCTCTATAGTATTTGCTTTGGTAAAGCCGTAACGTTTCTGAAGTATTTTTGCTACTTTGCGGGCGTCAGTAGTAGCATTTACGAGGGGTTTCCATGACTGGTATTTGTTGATACCCACCACCAGCAAATAGTTTTTGCCCGAAGCCCCCACGTCAAAGTCCAGGTCATCACTTTCAAACTTGGTTTTTGCCACTTTTTTAGTGTCTCCTTTTTTGCCTTGGGTATTATTTTTAGTCACTTGCTTCGCTGGCACTTTGCCCGAAGTGGCAATGATAAGGCGTTTATCTTTTCCTCCTGATACAATCAGATCTTTGTTTGCATCAAGTGCAAAAACATTGCTGCCGTGTAAGTCGTAGGTGTCTTCTTCTTCGCCGTGCTCAAACTTGCCATTTTTCCAGGCATACACCCTTATTTGTTTATTGCAAGCCAACAAGTGTTTGCCTTTAGGAGTAAACCTTAAATCTCTGATTTCTCCACCATACACTCTTATACTATCATTGTAAACAAACTGCTTGCGTTTGTCAAGGCGAAGGCTATATAGCTTAGTGCGGGTGCCAAACGCCAGGTATTTGCCATCGGGGTGAAAAGCCACCCCACGAGTCCAGGATCTTTGGGCAATGAGTTGAAAAAAAGAAAACTTTTTTTTGTGCCTTTTATACACCAACACATTTGCCATAGTACCTAACAGGGCAAAATATTGTCCGTTGGGACTAAATGCGATAGAACGAAAATTCTGAAAACGTTTGTGTTGGTAAGGAAAAGACTGCAATAGTTCAAATTGATTGCCTTTCCATTGCCACACCTTAATAATGCCTGTGCTGCTTTGTCGGGCTTTACCTGCCGTGATCAAAAACTTGCCATCAGGACTGTATTGCACTATAGCAGCACCACCGGTTTTTAGTTTTTGGATGATCTTCTTTTGGGCAATATCCAATACACCTGCATCACGAAAAGACTGATACTTACTAAATACTAAGTGTTTTTCATTAGGGGCAAAACACAAATCCATTCCGTAGTTTGCCGGATTGTTCTGATAGCTCCATATTTTTTCAAAACTTTGATCCCTTAGTTCTACCCTGTTTTGGTTAGTAGCTACCGCCAGATAGGTATTTTTAGCCGAAAGGCGTGTGTCAAGGATAAAACCCTTGTAACCCTCTATGGTATGAAACGGCTTGAAGGGAAATGTTTGTGCCTGAATGTTTGCCATTGTGATTAAAAGACAAACCAATGTTTTTATAAGTTTTGCCATGAGCAAGGTAATTGTTTTAGGAATGGTGAAAAAGTTAGTCGACTCTAAACTGCTGATCGCTCCAGTTTATCAGGGAATGTTATTTTTACCCATTCCTTATTGAATAAAATGATTTGTGGTATTGAGCATAGCTGGATACTTGATATACAAATATACTATTCTAAACTATCGGAGGGTGGCTCAAGTGAAGCTTATTTTTATTCTGTTTTTTAGATTTAATTTTAAACAAGCCCTAAAGCCAAAACAAACACCCTCCCTCTGATAGGAAGATGTTTGTGTTATTATCAATTTAAACGTCAATTAATCCCGTACTTTTCTGTAAAGCTCCTTTTTTTTATTTCGGATGTTGCCATTAAAGTAAAGTCCTACTGATTTGGCGTTTTGCATATTCTTAAATTCTTGTTCCGACACATTGGCATATTCATAGATGCCTCCCCGACAAAATACTATTTCCAGTACTTGACTAAACGGGTCATAAGCAGTAGAAGTAATCAACGAAGACTCAGTGTGGTTTCTCTTAAACTTTGCCATATATGTATAACTATTTAGTGTTCTTTTATATATACGTTATTGGTCGGTTTATGTTGGGGTTTTTGGGATTTATTTTACTATTTAGATTGCTGATTTTCAGTAGGTTGATAAGTGTTTTTTTCATTATTACATTCTTTTTTTTAGCTGTTTTTTTGTCTCATATAATGAGGTTTTTTTATGATTATTTTGTGATGATTAAGCTAAGCAAACCACTTTTTCCACCAGTGCTGAAATACCAGTAAACCCCAAACCCTGGCGTGGGTATCCTCAGGGTTGCCAGATAACAGCTTTTGTTTAATTTTTTGCACTTCTTCTACTTTAAAAATGGCTTGCTTTTCTACAAACTCATCCGAAAGCAAGTCTTTCATCACCATGTCGTGTAAGTCGTGGCGTAGCCATTTGAGCAAAGGCACTTCAAAACCTTTTTTGGGACGTTGGTAGAGTTCTTTGGGCAACACATTCCGAAAAGTGTCTTGCACTATTTTTTTGCGATAACTGGCGTCAATTTTATATTTTGCCGGAAGGCTAAACCCAAAGTTGACCACTTCATGGTCTAAGAAAGGTACCCTCACCTCTAGCCCGTTCGCCATAGACATGAGGTCTACTTTGGTGAGCATGTCACTAGGCAATACCAATTGCATATCGGTGAGCAATAGTTCGTTAAAATCTTCTACCCCATTGTGCTGCAGGTGTTGCAAAATGTCTTGTTTGCGTTCGTCATAGACCTCTTGGACAGCTTTTGCCCGAATTTTTTCGTTAAACAAATCATCTACCTCGTCTTCTTGAGCAAAAGTAGCCCAACTCCAGTAGCGATCTTTTACTGATAATTTGGCTCCTTCAGCAAACCTTGCCAATTGACGTATTTTATTGCCTATTTTGCTGCTGCGCGACTTTGGTAAGGCGTTCCAAACGCCCGATAGTGACTTGACCAAACCTACTTTCCAACTATTTTGCCTGAGGCGGTATTCAGCCGCGTGTTTATTGTAGCCCGAAAACAACTCGTCGGCTCCATCGCCCGAAAGCGCCACCGTTACATGGGCTTTGGTGCGTTGGCTTAGTATATATACAGCAATCGCCGACGAATCGGCAAAAGGCTCATCAATGTAGTTCAAAATTTCATAGATATGGTCGAGCATGTCTTGGTTCGACACGGAAAAAACGGTATGTTCTGCCCCTATTTTTTTAGCTACCAACTGAGCGTAATTGGTTTCGTCAAAGAAAGGTTCGTCTTTATAGCCAATAGAGAAAGTATGCAGTTTGTCGGTATGACGCGCAGCTAGGGTGGCTATGACCGAAGAGTCGATACCGCCACTCAGAAACGACCCCAGCGGTACATCAGACACCAGTCTTTGCTGCACCGAACGTTCAAGAATTTGGGCAAATTCGCTTTGGGCTTCTTCATAGCTTTTTGTCCCACTGTTGGCTTTGCCTTGATAGGGAATTTGGTAAAAAGCCTCCTCTGTTTGGTTTTCGCGCCCCTCTACAATAAGGTAATGTCCGGCAGGTAGTTTGCGTACTTTTTTGAGCATCGTGTAAGGCTGGGGAATGTAGTTGAGTTGCAAGTATTGCTTAAGACTTACATAGTCTATCTCTTTCTCGATGCCAAAGCGAATCAAGGCTTTCATTTCTGAACCAAAAATCAATTTATCTTCATCCTGGTAAATCAACAAAGGCTTGATACCCAAGCGGTCACGGGCGAGTAGCATTTTTTTGCTTTGTTCGTCGTAAATGGCAAAGGCAAAAAAACCATTGAATTGTTGCAGGCACTTTACCCCTTGGTGGATGTATGCTTTGAGAACCACCTCAGTATCAGACTCAGTGCTGAACTCAACGCCTTGATTTTGAAGGTTTTGCCGAATTTCACGGTAATTATAAATTTCCCCGTTAAACACTATAGTATACCTTTCGGTAGAGTCGGTCATGGGTTGATTTGCCGCAGGGTTGGGGTCTATGATGGATAGCCGGGTATGTCCCAGGTTGATTCGTTCGTGTAATGATGTATTGAGAAAATCAGGACCACGTCGGTTAAGCTGCAGGGTAGCCTGCTGTAAATTAATACTAAAAAAGCGCCCTAATTCATTAAATGCATAAATCCCGGTAATACCACACATCAGTTTTTGTATTTAGTGAATGTAATGTAATTGGTAAAATTACATATTTTAAGCAAAAACCAAAGCATTCCAAATGACATCACAAATAACTACAGAACCTTTTGTTAATAAAAACCTAAAAGCGCTTGATACTGAACCACCCATTACTCTGTAGCGTTTTGTAAAAAGTTTGTGAAAGGAACAGTAAGCTTTATGCGACAAGCAACAGGCTATACCTGACAAGCAACAGTCAATAAGCGATTAGTAGCAAGTCACCGAATGATTGGCTACCTACATCGAAAAGTTTAAACTCACTCACTTATTTTACCTTATTTATGAAAAAAACTATTCTAATTTTATTCGTGATGCTCACTGTAGCAGCCACTGGAGTTTTTGCCCAAACCAAATGGAAAGTAACCAAAGCAGATGTCAAATTTAAAATAAGAAACGCCGGAATCAATGTATCGGGTTCTTTTGAAGGCTTTAAGGGCAAAATAATTTTTAGCCCCGACAATTTGGCAGGTAGCCGCCTGATTGGGATAATTCAAACTGCTACCATCAATACTGGTATCAAGGGGCGTGACCGTCATTTACGCAAAGAAGATTTTTTTCATGCGATTAAGTACCCGGTAATTAAAATGAAATCAACCAAAATAGCCAAAGAAGGCAGCAAATATGTAGCTTACTTTGACCTGACTATCAAAGGAGTGACCAAAAAAGTGAAGGTTCCTTTTACTTATACCAAAAGTGGAAATTCGGGAACTTTTAACGCTTACTTTGAGATTAACCGTCGTGATTTTGGGGTAGGAGGAAAGAGCTTGATTATGAGCAAGACTGCAAAAATTACTTTGAATATTACTGCTGCAGCTGCTTAATATAAAATATGAGTAAAAATACTTAACTTTTAGAGAAGCGTTTTTATAAAGTTGGTAGGGGTTTTGTGCGGTCAAGTCTAGTGTGATTTATATAATTACCAAAACTTGACAAAAATGCAGCAAAACTTACTACCTTTTTATAAAAAAATAGCCTTGACCAGCGTTTATATAATGTTCGCTTTGGCAATGCTGTCTTGTGGAAGCAAGGAAAAAAGCAACAACTATACCACCAATACCTCTACTACTACCCATAACTCTACCGCCACCAATACGCCTCCTCCTGCTCCTATAGAAATAAAGCTTGGTGATAAAACCTTTGGGGTACTCAGTTCGTGGAATGAAACTGAAACCGCCATTAGTCTGGGAAACAAAGCAATTACCGGAAGGTTGAGCAAAAACGACAAAACCAAGTATTATGACCCCGCTGGCGATGTAATTGCCGAAATAAAATACAAGGAGACTAGTTTTAAACTTCGCAAACCCGATGGCACTTTGCTATGGAAAGTGAAAATAAAAGATAACAAGATAAAGATCAGCGACAATGCCGAAAATGAGTACCCTTATGAGGTGAAAAAGAAAGAAGGTACTTACAAGATAAAACGCCATAATGATGAATTAGGCAAGGTAACTTTTGATGGTAACAATATAAAAGTAAAAACCTCGGAAGGAACTTTTAAAATGGTGAGCAACAGCGATTCTTATGCTTTTGGTGTATTGGCGATCAAAGAAATTCCGGCCGAACATCGATTGATTATCATGGCTGAGTTGCTGAAAGGCAAAAAATAATTTGTTCTTAAGGGAGCAAACAAGAAATAACGAACCCATTTTGTAGCTGCTCTTTTGCCCCGATGCTTTGTTACTTTTAGCCTTTGGCAGAGCTCGGCACAGCAAGGCTGTAGCCTCGGTTTGCAGCCTTAGCTCTGCTATGACTTTAAAAAGTGCCGCGTCTCAGAATAAAATAGCTTGCAAAGAAAGGGTATCCTATTTTTTAATTGCTCCCCAAAGGTAAATTTGTGGCAGTGGTTAATGCTTACATTGCCCGAATTTTTATATTTGACTAGCTTATACACAAACATTTGAAATTTATATATAACGAACTAAACCTCAGAAAAATATGAAATTGTATTACGCCAACGGTAGTGGCTTGGGTCATTTGACCAGGACCTTAGCAGTGATACATACGCTTCAACTCAATCAAGAACCTATACTGTTATTTACTGCTTCAGATCATACCGATTGCCTGCGTTTGCCCAAAAATGTAGAAATTGTAAAAATACCTGCATACTTTGCCAACAATCAACGATCGTATCAGAACTGGCTTTGTGAGCAGATAGAGTTTCATCAAATATCAGAAGTGTACATTGATGCTTTTCCTTGCGGTATTGTGGGCGAGTGGAACAACTTTCCTGATTATATCAAGGTTGACTTTTATCATATTGGGCGGGTGCTCAACTGGCAAAACTATGAAAGGCTTGAGATTAATCGTCCTCCATCATTTAAAGCTACTTATTTGCTCGAAAACGTAGACCCCAAACATAAACGTTTTTTGCAAATACACTCACAAGAGTTGATTACCCTTGATTTGAGCTATCCACCAGCAGCACTCAATCGCAAAGAGCGTGAATTGGTGAACACCATATTTAGCATTAGTGATAAGCCCATCTGGTTGATTGTACACTCTGAACCCCAAGAAGAAGTAAAGCAACTATGTGCGTATGCTATAGAAATAAGCCAGATAGAAAATGTACAGCCTTACTTTGTTATCATTAGTCAAACCAAGCCTTTTAGATCTATTACCAGTAATATACTCTGGATGAACCTATACCCGGCTTTCCCTATGTTTGATAAAGCCGACCGTATATTTTCTGCCTGTGGGTTTAATGTGATGCAACAAACTGAGATGTATAAAGAAAAACACATGTTTTTACCATTCCAACGACATTACGACAATCAGTTTTTGCGGGCAAAGAAACGTAACTTTGAACAAAAACGACGCAAGTCTATTGAACCCCCAGAGTAAAAAAGCCCTGTTCAAAATTGTTGAACAAGGCTTTTTTTGTACAAATTGTGATAAATACCCTCATCATCATGGGACACTGCATTACTGCTATTGTGCTTAAAGGAGACTATGACCAAGCCCTTGCCGAAACCTTCGATTTGTATGGTATACCGTTGGGCTTCAACTTACACTTGTTTTTTATTGATCATTACTATAGCGCCTATTGGCAGGCAAAACTAGAAGCTACCAAATTGCTTGACTTTGCAAAAGGAACAGATCGCCTGATTTATCCTAATGAATTTGCTCTAGTTGAACTGTTACAAATGATTGCTCATTCCCGCTTTGTAACGTTTGCGGTGATAGTTACTGATTATTTTGGAGGTGTGGGTGATCAGTTTGCCCAAGTATATCAAAACACTGTTTTAGTATCCCCCCATTTCGATACCATCAGCAAAGCGTTAGAGTGGCTGGGAGTGGTACCCACCAAGGACTTAGATGCCTTTGATACAGTGGGCTTGTCTAAATACCGCACAAACCCTGATTATTTGGACAAATATGACGACTTGGCAGATGAGTTAGGAGTCTAACGTTTTTTTACTCTTAAGCCAGTCTTGAAATATCCGTGATTTTACCTCTGACATTTCATCCCTTTATTTTTTCATTTCATCCCTGTTATTCTCCACTTCCTCTTCAGACATAACAGCTGTATTGACATATTGCGTAAATTTGAATAAATAAAAAAAACAAAATATTCTCTAATAGATTTAGTTAGTAATGTGGAAATACCTTTTGTAGAGGTATGAGTTTTATTTAACATAATAAAAAGTTATAAAAAATGATACATTACATTCTAACTCTATGGCTTAGTTTGGGAATGATGAACTATCCTAACAGCGAACTTTCAGTAAGTGTAAAAGGCATTCAAACGGTCAAAGGAAAAATATATATGGCGGTTTATAATCGTGCCGAAGGCTTTTTGGAAGTAGAGACTGCCATAGCTACTCAAATTACCCCTGTTACCGGAAAGCAAGTGGTGATTCGTTTCCGCAATCTAAAACCTGGCTATTATGCTATAGCTACTTACCATGATAAGAACAGCGATGGCAAAATGAACAAAAACCTGGTAGGGGTTCCTACCGAATATTATGGATTTTCGCGTGATGCCCGCGCCCGTTTTCGAGCTCCCTCATTTGAGGCTGCCCGGTTTTATTACAAAGGAGGCAACGCTACTACAGTAATTCACCTTAAATAATTGCCCCACCTAAGCGGGGTGGTGAATCGTAGGTTGGCTATAACAAATGTATTATACTGGAATAACCATAAAAAACGATGAAAACACCTCGCTTACTTTTACTCATTGCAGGTTTGTTGTGTATACAAACCGCAGTGTGGGCACAAACCCAAACCGTTAGGGGAAGGGTACTCGACAAACAATCTAAGTCTCCACTGGCAAGTGCTACAGTAGCTATTTTAGATATCAAACCTTTGTTGGGAACAGTTACTGATGCTGACGGGTATTTTATCCTTGAAAACGTACCTTTGGGTAGACACAATGTGTGGGTGTCTTACTTGGGTTACAAGGAGCAATCCATACCCAATGTAGTGGTAAATGCGGGCAAGCAGACCATACTTAACCTGGCCCTGGAAGAGGCAATTACCTCTACTGATGAAATTGTAATTACTGCCGAAAAAGACAAAACCCGCACTAATAATGAAATGGCGTTGTTGAGTGCCAGGGGATTTACCATAGAAGAAACTTCACGATATGCAGGTAGCCGAAATGACCCCTCGCGGATGGCACAAAACTTTGCGGGGGTAAGTGGTGCCAACGACAGCCGCAACGACATCATTATCCGAGGCAACTCGCCTACTGGTTTGTTGTGGCGCTTAGATGGCATAGACATTCCCAACCCCAGTCACTTTGGTGCATTGGGCACCACAGGTGGTCCGGTGAGCATGCTCAACTACAACACTTTGTCTAACTCTGACTTCTTGACTGGAGCGTTTCCTGCCGAATATGGCAATGGCATATCGGGGGTGTTTGACTTACAGATGCGCACCGGAAACAATGCCAAACGAGAGTACATGGCACAGTTGGGATTCAACGGGTTAGAGTTAGGAGCAGAAGGTCCTTTCTCAAAAAAATCAAAAGCTACTTATCTCGTCAATTATCGTTACTCTACCCTTGCTGTATTTGATGCGTTGGGCATCAGCTTTGGTACGGGCACCGCCATACCCAATTACCAGGACTTATCTTTTAAGGTTGATGTTCCTACCAAAAATGCAGGTCGCTTTTCGGTGTTTGGAGTAGGAGGATTTAGCAACATTGATTTGCTGGCAAGCGAAGCCGAATTTGATCCCAACGATTTGTTTAGCCAAAGTACAAACGACATTCGCCAAAAAACCAGCATGGGGGTTGTAGGCTTTACCCACCTTTATTTTTTCAACAAAAACACTTATTCGCAACTCAACCTGGCTGTGTCGCGCTCTACCGAGGGCACCAGCATCGATTCTATTTATCGCAACCCCAACACCAATGCGGTTGAAGCAATTATTTATAGAGGAATCCGTGACTTTCGACAGGTAAAATACACTTTGCGTGAACAAATTAATAAGAAAATAAATGCACGTAATAATGTAAATATAGGAGTGATTCTGGACTGGTACCAACTGGCAATGGTAGACAGTTTTAGAGTAGATGGGGGAAACCGCTTTCGCCGACTGAGAGATTTTAACGGAGGCAGTGGTTTGCTGCGTGGGTATGCACAATGGCAGCACCGTTTCAACGATCAACTTACCCTAAATGCAGGAATACATTACCAACAATTTTTGCTCAATAACACCTATGCGATTGAGCCAAGGCTGGGGCTTAAGTATAGCTTTACGCCTACCCAATCTGTCAGCATTGGTGCCGGGCTACATAGCCAATTGCAACCCTTGCAGGTATATTTTCGCCAAGAAGATGGCACAGGTATTCGTACCAATCGAGACCTTGAATTTACCAAAAGCCGCCACTTGGTGCTTGCCTACGACAATTCACTGACTCCTAGCCTCCGCCTGAAAGTAGAAGGATATTACCAACAGTTGGTTGACGTACCAGTAGATGCCGACTATCCTCATTTTTCGTTGGCAAATGCCGGGGCAGGTTTTGGTATTCCTACATTAGACAATATGACCAACGGGGGCACCGGGCAAAACTATGGGATAGAGCTTACCTTGGAGAAGTTTTATAGCAAGGGCTACTACTTCCTGTTTACCGGGTCGCTCTTTGAGTCTAAATACAAAGGCTATGATGGCATAGAGCGTAATACTGCTTTTAATGGCAATTTTGTAACCAATGGTTTACTGGGCAAAGAGTGGAGAGTAGGTAAGCGCAATACATTGGCCATTGACCTGAAAGTAACTTATGCCGGAGGGCGAAGATTTATTCCAATAGACTTGGAAGCATCACGTCAGCAAAACGACGAAGTATTATTATACGACCAGGCATACGAGCAAAAGCTGGACGATTATTTTAGGTTTGATTTTAAGATAGGGTTTAAAATGAACGGCAAACGCATTACCCAAGAGTGGTTCATAGACATTCAGAATGTAACGAATCAACAAAATGTATTTACTCGGTCGTACAACACTACCGCCAACGATATTCAAACTACCTATCAACTAGGGCTGTTTCCACTAGTGCAATGGAGACTCCTATTTTAAACAAGTTTATCAGCAATATACAACAATCAAAGCGTATCAAAATGAAAAAGATCACCTTAAGTTTATGGATGGTATTGTTTACCATCGTTACTATTCAGGCACAAAATCAACCTGCTACTTTGTTTGGCAAAAACAGTGAGATTAAAATCAGCGGATTTGGTGGTCCTTCCATCAGTATGAGCATGCTCGATGGTGCAGGCACGCTCAACATGGGAGGTGGCGGAGGAGTGCTACTCGGTAATTTTTTTATAGGTGGCTATGGTTCTTCTACAGTTACCCCCAATGTAAAGCGTATGGTAAACAATGAAAACCTGCGACTAAAATTGGTGCAGGGAGGCATTTGGACAGGTTATTCTTTTAATCCAAGCCGTGCCATACACATTACTACCAGCCTTAAGGCAGGCTTGGGGGTGTTACGTTTGTATCGGGGCAACAGCAATTTTGCGTTTACCAGCTACTACGATGATGACCACAGCGTGAGGTCTGAATGGGTAGGTACCTTATTGCCTGAGTTGGGCATAGAGCTTAATATGACCCATTTTTTCAGAATAGCCCTAACGGGTGGTTATCAGGTGGGGTTTTATGACAATGCTATAAAAACTGATGCGGGTAACAAAATTAATCTCAACGGGGTAGTAGGGGCGGTTACTTTTAAGTTTGGTTGGTTTAGGTAAGTAGTATATACACATCAGGTAGTAAACGTCAGGCAGCATTGGTGGCTTGGCGTTTTTTTATGAACCATACAAAAGAGATATGCTGGTTTTTCTACTCAGTTACCAAAGGAAAGGTTGGCATACAGGCAAAAAAATTGGTGAGCTAAAACTTAGCTCACCAATTCACCCAATTATATTACACAATGTATATATTTTTATAAATATATTTTATTCTCATTTGATGTTACAAAGGTAGGAGATGTGTCCCGAATAATCTTCTGTTAGTAACTTTTTTTCCGTCTTTATAGCCATTTTTTTTCTGCTTTAGCCACTAGCTCATGAAGTATTGTATTATTCTAATAAGTCGCTTATATATACTTCATTATCAGTATATTTAACTTTTATGGCTTCCCTCTTTTTTCAGCAATTATTTATTTATGATATTACTATTACATAGTATAACCAAATGTTGTTTGGAGTTAAATAAAAATATTGTTTGGAATGAGGGGCTTAAACCTGAGTTTAGTCAAGCACAAAAGGCAAAGTGTTGATTGATTTGGGTAGAAGGCAAAAAAATAGGTGAGCTAAAGTTTAGCTCACCTATTTATCCAATTATATTACACAATGTATATATTTTTAAGCGTATGCTTAAAGTGCTGCGATCAAAGTCAATATTTTAATCAGAGTCAGTACTTTTAAATACACTTTCGATATACTACTATTTTCATTTGCTGTTGCAAAGGTAGGATATTGTTGCAGAATAATATTCGGTTTGTGGGTTTTTATCGTTTTTTTGCCTTATTTTTTTCTTCTGTAGTTACTAGCTAATAAAGTATTGTGTTATTTTGATGATAGAAGTGTATATACTTAAAAATCAGTGTGTTTAAGTTTTTTTGTAAATACCCTTTTGAGGCAATGCTTGATAAACAATGATTTTGTAATGCAGCATAACCAAATGTTATTTGGTAATGATTTGAAATATTATTTGGGATTTGTTTTTTTGAGCTTGTATTTTTATCTAACAAAAATCAGATGAAAGGTTTTGAAAAAAAATGAAGTTTTTGGTTTTTTTGATTAGACACCAAAAGGAAGGTTGGGTGAGTAGTAGCAAAGGTTGGCAGGCGGGCAAAAAAAAATTGGTGAGCTAAAACTTAACTCACCAATTCACCCAATTATATTACACAATGTATATATTTTTATAAATATATTTTATTCTCATTTGATGTTACAAAGGTAGGAGATGTGTCCCGAATAATCTTCTGTGAGCAACTTTTTTTTCGTTTTTCGGGCTATTTTTTTTCTGCTTTAGCCACTAGCTCATGAAGTGTTGTATTATTCTAATATTTGAGTTGTATATACTTAATTATCAGTACATTTAACTTTTATGGATTCCAGTTGTTTTTCGCAATTATTGATTTGATTTATTGCTGCAGTATAATATAACCAAAGCTTATTTGGGTATAGTTCGGAATATTATTTTGAGAAGGTTTTATGGAGGTGTTTTTTGATGGGGCGAAAGCCTAACGAAAGGTTTTGAGTGAAGTAGCGGCTTGGGTGAGTATTAAAACCAAACAAGGGCTCAACAATACGTATTGCTGAGCCCTTGGTGATGTGTACCGATCTTGCGATCAAGTTCTTTGTTCCAGTCTACTTCGATTTAGATGCGTGTATAAACTCTTTGCCGTCGCTGCCTTTAGCAAAGGCTTCATTAGGGCAAGCTGCCAACATATAGCCATTACCTGGTTGAAGCGTGTGGGCTTCAAGCAAGGTGGTGACTAAATGCTCAGGTTTTTTCATAATTTCATCATAAATCTTTTTGGCATTTTTTGCGGCTTCTATAAAGTCCCAATTTTTTATATTTTCTATCATCTGGTTTCCGTAGTCGCTGTTGTTTGAAATCTTATCAAGAAAGTTTTCAATCCAGACGAGAGTATACTCACTTATTTCGCCTTCTTTAGCTTTTTGAGATGGGCTGGTAATTTTGCCTTTGTATCCGATAAACTTCAATGTATCGCCTACTGGATAGAACTCCTTAGACAGTGTGTCTTTGGTCATTACATCGATGATATGCCTCAGCTCTTTTCTGACATTTTTACAGCCAAACTCTTCTTGTGGTATGTCTATCATATCTATTACCACTATTGCTACATTTTTCATTAGTTGTACGATGATATCTAACCACTCTGGAACCTTAGAAGGAAAACCAAATTTTGGCGGTAGCAATGGTACCAAATCTGCTGTATTTTCATAACGCACAGTCACACTGCCTAGAGTAACCTCATTCTGAAGCTTTAGGTCATTATAGTAATTGGCAAAGGACAGGCTTCCTGGCTTGGGGGCAGCAAAAGTAGTGACCCCCTGAATATTATTGTAATACTTGCCTTCGGGTGTTTTTTCCTGGGCTAGTTTGGTAGCCGCAATAAAAGCCAATGCCCCTCCTTGGCTGTGGCCAGTAATATTTATTTTCCTTTTGGCTTCAGGGTCAAAATGCCTCACCCAATGCATGATTCCTTTCCAAATAACATCTAATTCTTTTTTAAAACCATGGTGTACCTCCAGCTCACCTTGAGGAGTTTTCATCTTTACCAAATCACAGTCCAGGTTAGTAAGCCAATCTTTGAGCATTCCACAGTTGCCTTTGCCAGCGGTTCCTCTAAAGCTAAGCGTAAGGTGGCCCCCATAATCGATGTAAATCAGGCAAGCCGACTCAAGTCGGTCTTTTGGTTTCTCCTGTGGTTGGTCATCGTAGGCGTAGCCATATTGGTAAACCCCTGCATAAGAGTATATTTGACTAGCTACCCAATCGTCTTCAGAGGGTTTGTCAAAGCCGCTGGCAGTTACTCTATAGGCAAGGTCTGAAGCGGGTAAAGCCAAACAAGGTGGAGTTAAGTTGTTATTTGTTGACATAGGATTATTTAATTTATAAGGATTAATTGAAATATTCAATGTAGGTGGCTGCCCAAACAAGCGTTGATTAGAACGTTGCTTTTTACTACGGTTTTTATAAATCGCTAAAAATCAACGTTATATAAAAAATGGATTTACCCAGAGAACAGGCTAATCTCTGGAACCCTGTCAGGATGTTTTACTACTTTTTAGTGATTCTTTTCAGGATCGTTTCTTTGCCAAGGCTAATTTTGAGTAGATAAATACCTTTGGGCAAAGAATGGACAGGTATTGTAAAAACTCCAGTACTAAGTTTACCAGTGTGTGTAGCTACAGATCTACCTAACTCATCTAAAATGTAAACTTGTATGTTTGTGTTTACTTTTCCTGTGAACTTTAAGGTGATTCTGTTGGAGCTTGGATTGGGGTAAACGCTCAGCTGGGCTTGGTTGGGTTGATTGGGCAATGCTGTAGGGCTTCCACTTCCGCCACTAACCGTTATTGAAATTTCGTTAGAGGTGGCTGTATTGCTGGTAACACAACTTGCCGAGGTGGTCATTGTAACGCTCACTTTATCGCCATTGCTCAGGTCAGTTTTCTCGAAGGTAGCTGCAGTAGCCCCACTTACATCAGTCCCGTTAACCTTCCATTGGTAGGTAGGGGAGGTACCTCCATTGGTAGGGGCAGCAGTAAAGATTACCTTGGTTCCAGTAGTAATGGTGTTATCAGTATCATCAGAAGTAATGCTTACAGCAGGAGCTTGTGGAGCATTGACTGTAATCAAAATATGGGCAGAGTTTGCCGAACCACAGCCTCCGCCTGAGATAGCTGTACGGCGGTAATAAGCATTTTGAGTGAGGGCAGGTGGCTGGTAGGTGGTTGAGGTAGCCCCTGCTATGTTGCTAAAGTTGGTGCCATCGCCAGAAGATTGCCATTGATAGGTGAAGCTACCGTTTCCGCCCGATGCTGCAGTAGCAGACGTCAGCAAAGCAGGCGTGCCCCCACTACAAATAGTTTGAGCACTCCCTATACTGCCAGCATTCACCGCATTACAGGCGGTGGCTGTTCCAGTAAGTTTAATTGTATAAGGATTTTCATTGGGGTCATCACTATTAATGGTGAGGGTGGCATTACGTGATCCGGCAGCAGTAGGAGTAAAGGTAACCGTAAAAGTTTTGCTGCTACTTTGGGCAATAGGACTGGTAAGGTTGGCTTGACTTATCGAAAAATCTCCAGCATGGGTTCCTCCCAAAGTGGCAAAACTTCCTGTGCTTCCGGTCAGGGTTAAATTGCCTACCCCTTTATTTTCTGCGGTAAATGTAACCGCTCCAGTGTTGCTTCCCACTGTAGTTGACCCAAAGTCATGCGTAGCTCCTACAGCCAGGTTGGCAGTAGTTTTAAGGCTTAAGTCAGGGTAAGACACTTTGCGTATTTTTCCGTTTACAAATTCAGGAATATACATGTCGCCGTTTGCATCAATTGTAAGCCCAAAGGGTAGACTCACCACCGCATCGGTAGCCAATCCGCCGTTGCCGGGGTTATTAGCCCCCCCACCTGCTATAGTATTAATCTTGTTGTCTGAAGCGTTTACCTTTCGTACCACATTACCACTAAACTCGGCAATGTATAAGTTTCCAGAGATATCTATATGAATGCCTGTAGGCTGATTGATGGTAGCACTGCCTGCATCTGCCCCGTTACCACTAGTAGAATTGGTTCCGGTGCCTACAATTGTGTTGATTTTTCCGTCCGAAGCATTGATCTTTCTAATCCGGTGACCGGCAAATTCGGCAAAGTAAATATTTTTGGCGGCATCCAGGTATATTCCCAGTGGTTGGTTTACAGTAGCAGCCGTTGCCAGTCCTCCATCTCCGGTAGTAGAAGCAGTACCATTGCCGGCAATGGTAGATATTTTGCCATCTGTACCATTTACTTTACGTACTTTCCTTCCATTATACTCAGTAAAATAAATATCGCCATTGTCGTTGTCTACGTATACAAAAAAAGGATCAGTTAGTACCGCATCTGTAGCAGCCCCTCCGTCGCCAGGGTTGTTGGCACCTCCTCCTGCCACAGTAGATATTTTACCGTCTGAGGCATTTATTTTACGTATTCTTTTTGAAGTACCTCCTTCGACAAAATAAAGGTCGCCATTTTTTAATAAAAATAACCCCCTGGGTGCATTTACCTGAGCATTACTGGCGAGTGCTCCATCGCCAGTAGAGTTTTGGGTGCCATCGCCAGCCAAAATTACTATTTTCCCATCTGAAGCATTTACTTTCAATATATAGTGTTTGTTGGTTGAAGCTATATATAAGTTACCTGCCTCGTCGGAGACTAGCCCATGTATTGAGCCCAAATCGGCAGACATGGCGGTTATATCGTTGGCGATGGCAGTGGCGCCTGTGCCTCCTCCGGCGATGGTACTTATATTTTGAGCAGATAAGAGGTGAGTTACAAAGCATAGTAAAAGAGCAATGCTCATTGAGTGAGGCACTTTACAGGACATATCTAGTTGTTTATAAGTTCGTAAAAATTAATTTCCTTCAATAGACTTCTTGCGAAAATATTAATATTGGTTAAAAAGTTATCTTTGTAGCATGAAAGCTTCAAAATATGCTGT
>NZ_CANLRP010000177.1 GCF_947493425.1 uncultured Microscilla sp.
TTAGATACCGATGTATATCGGTGCTCACCGAAGGTAATCAGTAGTCAACTTTGGCTAAAATCACTGCGGAGTATTGAGCATAAAAAAACCTTAAAAAAATCAAGGCATAGGCAATAGCTTATGCCTTATTTTTTGCTCTCCCCTCCCCTCTCTTCGCTACATTTTATCCTGCCAAAACAGGTTTAAATACATTATTTTGTCCATATTTGCGGGTATGTACTCATTACAAGCGTGCTGCAGCCTTGGAGCAATACGGCTGCTGTGATGTAACCATCTATGTATGGTGATAACATTCTATGTTTTTTAAAACCAAATTATAATCATGAGAAAAATTCATTATCGACTGCTTTTAACCCTGCTACTTATGAGCGTAGGGTTGTATAGCCACGCCCAAATTAGCCCACGCTGGACCAATACTCCGGCTATTTCGCCCGATGGCAACACCATTGTATTTAGTTACAAAGGTGATTTGTACAAGGTGCCCACACAAGGAGGCACTGCCACTCTGTTGACCTTGCACAAGGGACACGACATGAAGCCAATATGGTCAAAAGATGGTCAAAACATTGCTTTTATGTCTGACCGTTACGGCAACTTTGATATTTACCTTATCTCGATACAAGGTGGGCAAGCCAAACGACTGACTTACCATTCTTCTAACGACGAGCCTAGCAGCTTTACTCCAGATGGCAAGGCTATTTTATTTAAATCAAGCCGTTTGGACAATGCCCAAAACGCAATGTTTCCTTCTGGAGCAATGTCAGAGCTTTATCAAGTATCGTTAAAAGGAGGCAAACCTACCCAAATATTGACTACACCTGCTTTATACGCCAACTACGACAAAGCTGGAAAAGTGATGGTTTTTCAAGACCAGAAGGGATACGAAGATACCCGCCGCAAACACCATACGTCTTCGGTTACCCGTGATGTGTGGAGCTATGTGCCTGCCACCAATACTTTTACTCAACTGACCAGTTTCAAGGGAGAAGATTTAAACCCGGTTATTTCGGAAGATGGAAAAACAATGGTGTACCTAAGCGCAGAAAAAGGGAGTATCAATGTATTTGAAATGACTTTGAGCAACCAGCAAAAGAAACCTCTGACTCAGTTTAAAGACCATCCGGTAAGAGATTTGAGCCGTGCCAACAATGGGACACTTTGCTACCGCTACGCGGGCGAAATATACACCCAAACAAGCAATGGTTCGCCTCAAAAAGTGAACATCAAAATATTTAGTGAAGATCGCCATAACCCCGAAGAAATCGTATCGATCAATCGGGGAGCTACCGACCTGGCAATATCGCCTAATGGCAAAGAAGTGGCATTTGTAGTACGTGGAGAGGTGTTTGCCGCTTCTATCGAAGGGGGAACTACCAAACGTATAACCAATACCCCAGAGCAAGAACGTAATATTAGCTTTAGCCCTGATGGACGCTCTATTTTATACGCGGGTGAGCGCAACGGTAGCTGGAACCTGTACCAAACTTCGTTGAGTCGCAAAGAAGAGAAATACTTTTTTAGTGCTACCATACTCAAAGAAACGCCAGTGTTGGAGTCGAACAAAGAAACTTTTGACCCCAAGTATTCGCCCGATGGCAAAGAGGTAGCTTTTCTCGAAGAACGCACCACCTTAAGGGTGATCAACCTTGCCAGTAAAAAAATAAGAACCATTGTGCCTGGTAATAAAAACTACTCTTACATTGATGGAGACCAGTACTACGATTGGTCGCCGGATGGCAAATGGTTTTTGGTTGATTTTCTGCCTCGTAAACAGTGGATTGGCGAAGTAGGGCTGGTAAGTTCACAAGGAACCAAAAACCCAGTACACAACCTCACCCAAAGTGGCTACTCTGATGGAGGAGGTACCTGGGCAATGAGTGGCGACATGATGTTTTATTACTCTGACCGCCACGGTATGCGCAGTCAGGCAAGCTGGGGGAGTCAAATGGACATTTATGCCATGTTTTTTACCAAAGATGCTTACGATAAGTTTAAGCTAAGCAAAGAAGACTATGCTTTGTTGAAAGAAAGGGAAAAAGACAAAAAAAAGAAAGACAAATCGGCTAAAGCCAAAGGTAAGAAAACCAAGAAAGGAGATAAAAAAGGGGGCAAAAAACTCAAACCTGTCAAAATAGAACTGGAAGGGATACAAGATCGCAAAGTTCGTCTGACTATTCACTCGTCTAACCTGAGCTCGGCTTTGGTGTCTAAAGATGGTAAAAAACTGTATTACCTGGCACGTTTCGAGAAAGGTTACAACCTTTGGGAAAGCAACCTGCGTACGCGTGCAACCAAAATTTTGGCAAAACTCAACTCAAGAGGTGGGGGTATGAGATGGGACAAAGACCAAAAGAATATCTTCTTGTTGGCTTCTGGCGGTATTAGCAAAATAAACCCCAAAAGTGGTAAAAGAAAAAGTATTCGCTTTAGTGGCGAGATGTTGCTAAACAAAGCCAAAGAACGTGAATATATGTATGAACACATGTGGCGCCAGGTACAAAAAAAGTTTTACCTCAAAGACTTGCACAAGGTAGACTGGAACGGTTTAAAAAAGGCCTATGCTCAGTATTTGCCCCACATCAACAATAACCACGACTACGCCGATATGATGAGCGAGTTGTTGGGAGAATTGAATGCTTCGCATACGGGTTGTTTTTACCGTGCCCGTCACAAAAATGCTGATGCTACCGCAAGCTTGGGTATTTATTATGACAACAGCCACACCGGCACAGGGCTCAAAGTAACCGAGGTAATGAAAGGAAGCCCCATTGACAAGGCGGGAACCAAAATAAAGGCAGGAGTGATTATAGAAAAAATAAACGGCATTGAGCTAAGCCCTGAAACAAACCCTTATCAACTGCTGAATCGCAAAAAAGGCAAATACACGTTGTTGTCGTTGTATAACCCTAAAACCAAGCAAAGATGGGAAGAGACTACCAAGCCTATCGGACGCCGACAAGAGTTTCAGTTACGCTACAAGAGATGGGTAAACAGAATGGAACAGATGGTACACAAACTGTCAAAAGGCAAAGTGGGCTATGTGCATGTAAGAGGCATGGATGAGGGTAGTTTCCGTAAGGTATACGAAGATGCTCTAGGCAAGCACGCAGGCAAGTCGGCGTTGATTGTAGATACCCGATTCAATGGTGGTGGTTGGTTACACGATGACCTGGCTACTTTTTTGAATGGCAAAAAATACCTGGAGTTTGTACCACGTGGACAAAACTTAGGCTCTGAGCCTCAGTTTAAGTGGACCAAGCCTTCGGTGGTGGTAATGAATGAGTCTAACTACTCTGATGCCCACATGTTTCCGTTTGTTTACAAGACCTTAGGAATAGGCAAGTTGGTGGGCATGCCTGTGCCTGGTACTGGTACTGCAGTATGGTGGGAAACCCTCCAGGACAGGTCTTTGACTTTTGGTATTCCTCAGGTAGGCATGCGGGTAAACGATGGCACTTACCTTGAAAACAAGCAATTGGAGCCCGACATTAAGGTAAACAATGATTTTGACAAGGTGAGCAAGGGCGAAGATCAGCAAATACAAGCCGCTGTAAAAGAAATGTTGAAACAAGTGGCTGCTAACCAGGCGAGCAAAAAGAATAAGTAAGACCATATCTATTCTTTAAATAGTATTATTTGAGCACAGGGTTTTTATCCTGTGCTTTTTTTATGTGCCTTATCTCTTATAAAAAGTACAAAATATTTTGATTCTTCAGCCCAGCCTTTTTTATTTGATCAGATAGACTACAAAAAAGCCCAGAGTATAGAAAGCCATGATCGCATTCCTCATTTTTTTACCATTTGTATTAACCTTTGCCCTCATTGGAGTATATGTAGAGCGTAAAGTGTCGGCGTTTATACAAGACCGAATGGGCCCTATGGAGGTAGGCCCTATGGGTTTGCTACAAACCTTGGCAGATATACTCAAGCTGATACAAAAAGAAGACATTGTACCTACCAATGCCGACAAGTGGATATTTAAGATTGCCCCCATCATTATTTTTGTGGCAGTGTTTGCGGGCTTTGCCGCCATACCATTTGCGCCCGAACTCATCGGCTCAGGTGCAGCAGTGGGTTTATTATATGTGTTGGCCATTGTGTCGCTCGATGTCATTGGTATTTTAATGGCTGGCTGGGCCTCTAACAGTAAATACCCTTTATTGGGAGCCATGCGCTCGGTGGCGCAAATTGTGTCTTACGAGATTCCGGTGGGCTTGGTAGTGCTTGCCGTAGTGATGATTACCCAAACGCTCGACTTACAGGACATGAGCTTTCAGCAAGGAATATGGGTGCAGTCTCACCCAGCCCATACCCAAGACACAAACTACCTGTTTGGGCTCAAAGCCTTGGGCGTAGATGTAACCCACTGGGGTGGTTTCTTTAGCTGGAACATTGTCAGAGCCCCTTTTCTTATAATCGCCTTTGTTATATTTTTTATTGGTACCCTTGCCGAAGCCAACCGAGCTCCTTTTGATATTCCAGAAGCAGAGTCTGAGCTCATTGCAGGGTTTCATACCGAATACTCAGGCATACGCTTTGCCATGATGATGCTTGCCGAATATGCCATGATGTTGTTGGTGAGTTTTTTAGCCGTCATCTTGTTTTTGGGCAGTTGGAACACCCCTTTGCCCAACATAGGAGCGGTGCAGCTTGCCACCTGGACAAGTGGGGCTCCTGGTACCGTTTATGGCTATATTACGGGCGCCTTCTGGCTCATGAGTAAAACCTTTGTGTTGGTATTTATCCAAATGTGGGTACGTTGGACTTACCCTCGATTGCGGGTAGATCAATTGATGTATTTGTGCTGGAAAGTGCTCATTCCGTTTGCCATTGCCATAGTATTACTGTCGGGCATTTGGCGCTTGTGGATGGTGTAATCGCTATCCTAAAACCCCGCTTTTTTAGGCGTTTCGAAGGGGAGTTTGAGAATTGAGAATTACGAATTGGGCAAAGCCATTCGTAATTTATTTAGTCCATAGTTTTTAGTCTCGCCTCGCGCCAATTCGTAATTAGCTTACGCAGAGCTCCCTTCGGTCGGTTCGTAATTTATTTAGTCCATAGCCCTGACAGGGGGGCAAGTCCTTAGATGCCGATGCATATCGGTGCTTCAAGCGACAAGTCGCAAGTCCTTAGATACCGATAAATATCGGTGCTACACCCTGTTCCACAAGTAACCACGCTTTTGTATAACACTGATTTTCAGTTATTTACAAAAAGCGTAGTTAGAAGTTTTTAGTCTCGCCTTGCGCCAATTCGTAATTAGCTTTGCAGAGCTCCCTTTGGTCGGTTCGTAATTCTCAAATTCGTAATTAGCTTACGCAGAGCTCCCTCCTCACTCTCTTATTTGCAAAAACGAGAAAACAAAACCCACCCCTCCTAAGTAGCAGCAAGTCCTTAAAGCTTGTCGTTACTACTGCAATCCATACTTCTCTATTGCCTTTAGAATATGCTCAGAATAAGCAATAAGTGGTGCTTCATCTTTGCCAATAAATTCGGTTGATTGCCGCAAAATATCCTCCATAGCCCCCACCGACACATTGGGATAAAACTTGGCAAGGTTGGTAGGCAAGTCGCCGCGTGAATAAGCGTAGCCCTCTGGGGGGGCAGTTGCCCAATAACGGGGGGCATCTTTCCAGCCTGGTACCCGGCTACGACGCTTTTCGTCTTTTTCTTTCTCCTTTTGGCGCTGTTCCTTCAAGTCCTGGCGCAGAAAATGGTCCCGGTCTAGTTTTTCGCCCTTTGCCTCGCCAATCTCAGCCGCCACTACATCCATGGCGCTCTGCAGGTGGCTCGCCCTGATCTCTATATCGCCATTTGCCTTGGTTTCGTGCGCCTCGTCTGCTTTCGCTAATTCGGCTGCCTTTTCTACAATTTGTATAATGTACCACTTGCTCAAAGTATAAATTTGCGCCATGTTTTTCACCATATCTTTGCGGGCAAAAGCAAAGCCTTGGGGCAAAGGCTCCGGCCAAAACTTTTCGGCCTCGGCGGGCGACAATATCCTTTTGAGCTTTTTCTCTTCTGCCTCCTGGCGGGCTTTTTCTTCGGCAGCTTTGCGCAACTTGTCCTGAGCGGCTTGTTCTTCTTTAGTTAACTTCTTTTGGGCAGCTTTTTCTTTCTTCTTGCCCTCCTCTTTCTTGTCCTCCTCTTTTTGCTTGTCCTTTTCTCGGCCCATCTCCTTGAGCTTGCTCAGGTCTACCAGCTGCATCGTACGGCTGCTTTTTTGCTCCGCTTCTTTTTGGGTTTTCGCCTTTTCTTCTTCCAGCAACTCGTAAATTTTTGCCTGAATCTCGTTCCAGTTCAGGTTTTTTACCGCGCACAAATCACGCAAAACCACCTCTATGCCCTCTTTGAAAGGAATGTCGTGGTAAGGTCCCCCTTCCCAACGGCGTTTGACCTTTTTTACCAACGCTTTGATATCTTCTTCGGTGAGCACTACCGATCGACTCAAAATACGGGGCATATACAGCGGGTTGTACTGCCATTTGGGGGGCAAGGCGCGTTCCCATAGCAATTGTTGCAAGTACTCCTCCTCGTCTACCTGGGCTTCGTTCATCAGGTCGCGGGGGCGCACATACACCTCATTAAACTTGATCAATTCGCTCTTGATGGCGGGCTCCAGGTGCAAATCGTAGTCGAGCACCTTTACCTCGCTGCCATACACCGCCAGCGCCACCTGCTTCATAATGTTGTTGATTTGTGCCCCGGTAAGCCTGAACTTCTCGCCCAGAATGCGGGCAAAGTTATCGGTGGGGTACTCCAGGTTGGCAGGTTGGTAGTTTTTCCACAATTGGGTACGTTCGTCGGCTTCGGGTGGCGGCACCAATATAGTAGCCCCAATCCGGCGTTGAATGGCGGGGTCGAGGTTTTGCTGAAAGTTGGACGCCAAAATGATGAGTCCCGGAAAACTCTCAATTTTTTGCAACAAGTTGCTCACGTCAAAGTTGGCGTAGCGGTCTTTGCTGTCGTTTACCTCAGAGCGTTTGCCAATGAGGGCGTCAGCTTCGTCGATAAACAAAATGCTGGGCTCGCCCTTGAGGTGGTCAATGGCGCGGGTGAGTTCTTCAAACACCTGGTTGATGTTTTTAGAAGTTTCGCCGATGTACTTAGACACTACTTGGGCAAGTTCCAGCTGATAGGTCACCAGCCCCACCTCTTTGCCTATGGTGGTGGCAATGAGGGTTTTACCCGTGCCCGGAGGTCCTTGCAACAAGCTAATGTAGCCGCTCTTGAAGTGACCGCTTGCCTCGGCATCATTGAAAAAGTCTTTGCCATTGCGGGCGTAATTGAGCAAAGGGGTCAAAGCGTTTTTGGTTTCATCATTGAGCACCAAATCGTCAAAAGTAAGCGGGGTATCGAGCTTGGTAATGGGCAAGTCCTGGTTGTCTTCGGGCAGGGGCATGTTGCCGCCCAAAAAGTATTGCCAGATGTTGGGGTTGAGCGAGATCAAGAGGTTTTTCCATTCGTCGCTGAGGTTGGCTTGCGAGTAGCGACTGTTAGGGTTGGTAAGCACTATGCCTAGTTTTCGGAGTTTATCGGCGTTGGAGCGAAAAGACAGTTGATACCGGGCTTGATTGTTTAAGTCGGCGCCTGCCAACAAGTATAGTACGGTTTGGATAGAGGGTAAGAAACGCCTCCCTTGTTCTTCGAGTTTGCCGCCTACCAACGACGATATCACCCGGGGTTTGGTAAGCTCTTGTAAGCCAAAAAACAAGGAATCGTTGAGGCTCAATGCCATGGCAGTGGCAAGCAATAAACGAATGCTATATTCTTTGCTTACCCCATGCTTTTGGAGCCACTTGCCATACTGACTTTCGGTTTCTATGGTTGGAAAAACAATAGGATCATCATTAAAGTCAGGCAATTCAAAAAAATCTTTAAAATCGTGTGCTCCAGCAGGAGCCTGATAACGGCACCAGATGATTTTTAGCCACCAGTTGAGTTCGCGGTGTACCCCATCCAGGTGGTCGTTTTTGGGTACCGATCGGCGCAAAGCTACCACCCGGTTCAGCTTCTTGACTTGTTCTATGGGGAGCATCTTTTGAGAAGTATCCAAAGCAACAGTCGTTTCTTCCTGGGTGGTTTCTTGGTGGTTGTAGCTACTCTCTGGTTTGTTTTCTTCCGAAATTTGTTCTGACTCCATAATGATGGTGTGGTTATGATACTTGGTTTTGTGAATGCTTGTTAAATATATTAAAAAACTTGGCTTGTGCTGGTTTTTAATGATAGATGTTTTGTCAACTCTGGGGTTTCTTTGTATTTTGCCCTGCCTGTGCTCAATATATAAAAAATAAGGATTAAGTAATGGACAAAAAATAACCCCCGATGAATCGGGACTGTAAGCTTTCGATTTAGGAAATGACCCTTACTCCTGATGCTTCGTTATTTTTATTGCCCGTAGCGCTGCTACGAGCGCAAAAAATGCCTCGCCTCAGTAGCAAATCTCTATCTCCAAATGGATACTTTATTTTTCAACCATTAAGTAGCAGCAAGTCCTTAGATACCGATGAATATCGGTGCAATTAGCTATAAGTAAAGATAACTCTCTCATAATATGATAGTTATACTTGCATATTAGATATATTTAATTTTGTCCACTTACTTACTAAACAATACTCCGCAGTGATTTTTAGTCAAAGTTGTTTGCTGTTTATCAGTTATTTATGAATTTAAAAACTATTTAATTGGATGTTTAGGCATAAAACCGAAACACTTTTAAAAATAAAGTGAGTATACAATCTCAATATAAAATACTGGTTTACAGTATTTAACAAGGTGAACATTTACTCGAATCAGCTATGGACTATCGACTAAATACTATGGACTATTGTACTAAATACACCGACAACAAGTACAACTTATGATGAACAAGCATCAACAAAAGTTAGACCCGCCTGGTTTTTGGGAAGAGGAGTTTTTTGGGTCAGATGAAGATCATTTACAGTCTTTGTATGACCAGGACGAGGTAATCGAGCAAAATTCGTGGCTGCAGGAAAGCATCGATAAAACTGCTGCCATCAAAAAGCAAATACTCACCAAACAATACGAAACTCACACCTACAAGGGCTATGCGGTGGATGGTTCGTTTTATAACTTTTGGCGCAGGCACCACGAGGCAGAGCAAATAAAAATGAGCTACCTGGAGTTTAAAAAGTTTAACGACCACATAGACTGGAGCAAAGGAGCGCAAGAAGGAGACGAGATTCATTTGCCATTGGGCGCCCAATATATAGGCATGGACGACCTACTGAAGCTCGACGCCACCAAAGATAATTACGCGTTATACCTCGACAAGGCAAAAAACCTGATTTTGAGCAACCCCCATGTAGGTTATATCTCGCCACAACGCCTTGATAGCATAGATATGCGCCCCGATGAAAAGACTTGGGCTAACAAAAGCGACGAAGTTAATCCTCCAAGCCTCAAATATTTGCGTTATGTGGTGCTCTTAAACGACGATTTTGCTTTTATTAGCCAAAAAACTGGCTTGCCCGAACAAGTACTGAAGGCAGGGCTTGAGGGCCCCCTGCAGCCTGGAGTTTCTATCAGAATAAATCCTAACCAGGGCAATATGATTCTCAATTTTGAGAAATGGGCAGCACAAGCTCAACACTCTGGGGCGCTTTTGTCGCAAATGTCTTTGACCCAAGGACACTCAAACAACTTTATCCATATCATTTGGATGGAAACTTACAGCTTTTTTGCCAGGGTATACAACAACGACAGCTTTGAGACCGTTACCCACCAGTTTATTACCAATGCCATTAAAGAACATAATAAAGACAAATGGATACCACCCAGCAATGGCAACAACCCCATAGGCGATAATATAGATGAAAAAGGCTTTGCCGATGTGGCAGTAGCTTGGCTAGACGGAAAGGGTTCTAAGCATATGTATGTGTATACTTACTCTTCTCAGCTCAACCGCGTAGAGTATAAATGTACTTATGATGAGTATGTGCAGGCACAGTATGATAAGGATGATGAGGAAAAGAGGAAGAAGGAGAAAAAGAAAAAAGAAGAGCATAAAAGAACTTTTAACAAAAACGGTACAGTAAGTAATTTACCTGGCTTCTTTAAGATTTTGGGTAATACCATTGATGAGTTAGTGCCTCATGATGGAAGTAAAGCTAAACTTGAACTAGAATTAAAGATACCATCTAAGGTAAAAGCAGGCTTACATACTATGTTTGAACTTGAGAATGATGGAGGAAAAATAAAGCTCCATAGTAGGTTAGGTTTTATAGTGGAAGGTGAAATACCTAAAATTGCAGATGTTTCTTTTAAAGCAGGAGGTTATATAGAAGCCCAAGGGGCATCTGGGCAACATGCCTTACAACTATACCAATTTAATTTTTATCATTGGTTACGTATGAAAGCCAGCGGCTTAATCCATCACAGTTTATTAGAGGAAGTAATTGGTTATGCTATAGGAGGGATTTTATGGAAAGGCAAACTTATGAAGAGTAAAGAAAAAGCTGGTCTTGCTTTACATATGTTTTTAAATGCAGCCTTTAGTGAGGAAAAAAATCCGAAAAAAGCATCAGAAGACTTTGCTGGGGCAGAGGCTTGGGCTAATAAGGTAAAAGGAGTAATAAAAAGTGGAGATTATTATGTAGAAAGTGGTTTTTACTTTAAAATCACGGCAAGTTTAGAGTTAGGTAAAAACATAGGAGCTCTTAAAAAATTGTCTCTTGAAGCAGAAGCTGAAACCTTGTTGGGTAATCGGATAGACAAAGATTCTATAGGCAACGCTGAAGACAAAAGGAAAAAAGAAGGCAAATCGGTAGTGCCTACTGAGAAAGACTATTACCAAATAGGTGAAAACATCAAAACATTTGCCTTCAAAGCAAAGCTTGGATTGAATGTACCCGATCCAGCAAATCCAGATAAGTTCCTTGCTGGACAGGACAAAGGTTTTATTGAAGCAGGAATTAAGTTCGTTACTACTGGTGACTTTAGTCTCAAGGAACTTGAGATAGAAATTGTGCCTACGGTATCTATGGGTTGGTTGATGAATAAACTTAAATACTTTAAGGATGCTACTGGGCGACAAAAATGGTTGCGAAGTACCATTCTTACCAGTGTTACTGCTGCTGTAGGCAGGCTTTCGCAAGAAAGTAAATACCCTCAAATAGGGGATGGGCTTAATCTAATTGGGGCTACTGCCAGTCAGTTTAAATTTGACAAAGTATCACAAAATCTTACAAATTTCTACGGTTTAGATGGACCTGCTTTGGAAATCAAAAATTATTTGCAACTTTCGATGAAATATAAATATGTACCAGCCCAGAAAAAAGGGGATAAAACTGAGCATTCTGTAGAGTTTTTAGTATATGATACTCTTAAATTTGCTTTAGATATAGAAGTTATAAAACTAGAGTTAGAAAAAGCCAATCCTATATCACCCAAAATGGGAAAAACTTTTAAAAAATAAACTATGTATAGCAAAACGTATATAAGCCTGCTGGCATTGATTTTTATTACTTTGACCAGTTGCGCTCAAAACAAGCAAGAAACTGTGAAACTATTGAGTATGGAAGCATTGGATAAAATGAAGGGCACCAACCCTGAAGGAAACATTGAAAAGCCTGAAGAGGTGGTAAAGCTTGACTTGTCATTGGGAGCAGGTAAAAAGTATTTAGAGAAACTAAGCCAGTTTAAAAACTTGCAATATTTATCTTTAGAAAGCTGTGAGTTGGGTAAAATACCAGAGGCAGTGTTTGACTTACCTTATTTGCAGTGGTTAAATATAGTAGATAATAAGTTAGACAAATTGCCTAAAAGTATAGGTAAATTAATTCAACTACGTAGGTTAGATATAGGAAGTAATCCTTTTAATGAATTGCCAGCTGAAATTGGTAAATTAACCACACTTGAGGATTTAGGTTTGGCAAATACTCAAATTAAAACTTACCCAAAGGAATTTGCTAATTTAAAAAAGTTACACTCAATTGATTTTCGGATGGCTAATGTAAAAGAGCTACCTGAGGTATTGGGTAAGTTATCTTCACTTAAAACACTCTATTTACATTTTAACCCTGACATTAATTCTAAACAAGCTTTTAAAGTATTGGCCAAACTACCAAATCTAGAGACGTTAATTTATAACAATTGTAATGTAACTATTTTACCACAAGAAGTAACACAGTTGAAAAATTTGAAAAATGTTACATTAGGTGATAAAAGCATTGAGTTAAATCAAGTATTAGGATTGTTAGGGGAGGGGACCAAGGTAGAGGATTTAACCATAAGTAGGTTAAAAACTTTACCAAAAGAAATACAGCAGCTAAAAAAAATAAGAACTTTACAATTACTTTTAGTAGAAAATACTCAAGCAGAACAAGATCAAGTTTTCGAAAATTTGCAAGGAATAGCTTCGTTAGAGTATTTGCATGTATACGGTAAAGATTTTAAACCTTTAACTAAAGAAATAGGTAAACTCACTCAATTGACAACCTTAAAGCTCATTGGTAATAGTTTGAAAACGCTTCCCGAAGAAATTAAAAATCTTACCAAGCTAAAACTATTAGACTTGAGTAGTAATGTTTTCTCCGACCAAGAAAAAGCACGGATCAAAAAACTATTACCAAATACCGAGATTAAGTTTTAAACAAAAAGTTTTGGTATATTGGCAAGCCTTGTTCCTGCGTGGGGGCAAGGCTTTTTTATGGATGAAAACGAAATAATATGAAAAAATATATTGGGTTAGTTAGTTTCCTGCTTTTGTTTACTTTGACCAGTTGCGCTCAAAACAAGCAAGAAACTGTGAAACTATTGAGTATGGAAGCATTGGAAAAGATGGAGGCTCTAGCGCCTGAAAAGGCATTAGAAAGTCCCGAAGAAGTAGTGAAGTTAAACCTTGTAAATGTAGAACAAAAGTATTTTCATGAATTGGGTAAGTTTAAAAACTTGCAATACTTAAAGTTAGAAGCTAATAAGTTGGGCAAAATTCCTGCGGGTGTTTTTAAGCTTAAAAATTTACAGTATCTCAATATTTCGTCTAACCAGATAAGTAACTTATCGGCTGATTTTGGGGAGTTATCATCCTTACAAGTTTTATATTTGGGTAATAATCCATTAGAAAGTCTGCCCACAGAGTTCATGAATTTAAAAGAGTTGAAATTTTTAAGTTTAATCAATACTAATATAAAATCTTACCCCAAAGCATTAGGTAAGTTGAGTAAGCTTGAAGAAATTGTATTGCAAAACGGGAATGTGACTACATTACCAGAACAGTTTAGTGAGTTAAGTGCTATGAAAGCAATATATTTAAACTATAACCCTGAGATTAACCTAAAACAAGTTTGTGGGGTTTTGTCTAAGTTACCTAAATTGGAGGAGATAGTATTGACCAATAGTAATATAAAAGAATTACCATCAGAACTTTCAGGTTTAATTCATCTTAAAAAATTCTCAATTGATGCTAAGGTGCTTGATGTACAACAAGCTCTAACAACGCTCAAAAATCTTCCTAAGCTAGAGTTTATATACATTTATAAACTCTCAGCCCTTCCAGAAGAAGTGGAAAAGCTAAAACAACTTAAAAAAGCAACGTTTTGGTTACAAAGACCAACACAAACAAATTGGGAAACTCTATTTGATAACTTAGCAAAAGTAAAACTTCTTGAAGATTTACAGGTTTATGGTGGCGGTGGAAAGGAGGTTCCTAAGCAAATAGAGCAATTTCAAAAATTAAAATACTTACGTTTGGCTGGTAATGCTTTAACAACACTCCCAGAAGAAATAAAAAAGCTTAAAAACCTCAAACTCCTTAATCTAGAAATGAATAAATTCCCCCCTGAAGAAAAAGTCCGGATCAAAAAACTATTACCAAATACCGAGATTAAGTTTTAAACAAAAAGTTTTGGTATATTGGCAAGCCTTGTTCCTGCGTGGGGGCAAGGCTTTTTTATGGATGAAAACGAAATAATATGAAAAAATATATTGGGTTAGTTAGTTTCCTGCTTTTGTTTACTTTGACCAGTTGCGCCCAAAATAAGCAAAACGCAAAGAAACTATTGAGTATGGAAGCATTGGAAAAGATGAAGGGCACTGGCCCCGAAGCACCCATTGAAAAGCCTGAAGAGGTAATTAAACTGGATTTGACGGGGGGAGTAGGTACAAAACATATCAAGAATTTAGCTCAGTTTAAAAATCTGCAGTATTTATCTTTAGAAAGCTGTGAGTTGGGTAAAATACCAGAAGTAGTATTTGATTTACCTCATTTGCAATGGTTAAATATAGTGGATAATAAGTTAGATAAACTACCCAAAAGTATAGGCAAATTAGCTCGACTGCGTAGTCTAGACATAGGAAATAATCCTTTTACTGAATTGCCAGCCGAAATTGGTAAATTAACGGCACTTGAGGAGTTAGGTTTAGCAGATACTCAAATTAAAACTTACCCACAGGAGTTTGCGAATTTAAAAAAATTACATTCAATCAATTTCCTAATGGCTAATGTGAAAGAGTTACCTGAGGTATTGGGTAAGCTATCTTCACTTAAAAACATCTATTTGCACTTTAACCCTGAAATTGATTCTAAACAAGTGTTTGGTGTATTGACTAAACTGCCAAATCTGGAGGTGTTAATTTATGACAACTGTAATGTAACTACTTTGCCACAAGAAGTAACTCAGCTGAAAAGCCTAAAAAAGTTTGAGTTTGGTGATAAGGATATAAATACAAGTCAGGTATTAAAGTTATTAGGAGAGTTACCGAAACTTGAGTACTCAACCATGAGCGTATTAAAAACTTTACCAAAAGACGTTAGACAATTAAAAAAACTAAAAACCTTACAGTTAATGTTGACAAAAAATACTCAAGAAGAACAAGACCAAGTATTTATAAGCTTACAAGGAATGTCTTCACTAAAGTATTTACATGTGTATGGTGATGATTTTAAACCTTTGACCAAAGAAATAGGTAAACTTGTCCAATTGACAACCTTAAAACTCATTGGTAATAGTTTGAAAACGCTTCCCGAAGAAATTAAAAACCTTACAAAATTACAGTTATTAGACCTTACACGAAACGATTTCTCCGACCAAGAAAAAGCCCGGATCAAAAAACTATTACCCAATACCGAGATTAAGTTTTAAACAAAAAGTTTTGGTATATTGGCAAGCCTTGTTCCTGCGTGGGGGCAAGGCTTTTTTTGATGGACGAAAACGAAATAAGATGAAAAAATATATTGGGTTAGTTAGTTTCCTGCTTTTGTTTACTTTGACCAGTTGCGCCCAAAACAAGCAAAACGCCGTGAAACTATTAAGTATGGAAGCATTGGAAAAGATGAAGGGAACTAACCCTGAAGCACCCATTGAAAAGCCTGAAGAAGTAATCAAGCTGGATTTGACGGGTGGAGTAGGTACCAAACATATCAAAAATTTAGCTCAGTTTAAAAATCTGCAGTATTTGTCTTTAGAAAGTTGCGGGTTAGACAAAGTGCCAAATGCTGTATTTGATTTAAAACAGTTACAAGTTTTAAACATCGTGAATAACCAGTTAGCAATATTACCTAAAAAAATAGGTTCCCTTATCAACTTACGAAAACTAGAAATTGCATTTAATAGTTTTACTCAATTACCAGCAGAAATAGGTGATTTAGGTAAGTTAGAGCATTTGAATTTATCAAATGTTAAATTGACATCATATCCACCTGAGTTTTCTAAATTGAAAAATTTGAAAGAGGTAATTTTACAAAAAAGCAATGTTACATCTTTACCTAAACAATATGAAGGCTTAGCATCCTTAAGTTCTATATGGTTAAACCAAAATCCAAGTATTAATTTATCAACAACATTTAAGGTACTAGCTAAATTACCAAAATTGAAGGAAGTAGTGCTCACACGATCTGATATAAAAGTGTTACCTATGGATTTGCCTACACTACCAGGCTTACAAAGGTTATTGATAGATGGTAAAAGTTTAGATGTAAAACAGTCTATCCCATTTTTGAAAAAACTAGCTAGATTGGAGTATTTATATTTAGAAAATATTAGGCAAGTACCAGAAAACCTTCAACAATTGACTCAAGTAAAAGAGTTAGCTTTACGTTTGAAAATGGAGAATAAAGAGGATGTACAGCAATTATTTGCAAATATTAAAGCGATGTCTTCGCTTAATCTATTACAGGTTTATGGTGTAAAATCATTGCCTACAAATATAGGAGGACTAACAAGCTTAACTACCTTAAATCTAAGAGGGAATTTTTTAAAAACGCTCCCTGAAGAAATAAAGGACCTACAAAAACTTAAAACATTGAATTTACAAGTAAATAGTTTCCCCCCCGAAGAAAAAGCCCGGATCAAAAAACTATTACCAAATACCGAGATTAAGTTTTAAACAAAAAGTTTTGGTATATTGGCAAGCCTTGTTCCTGGTGGGGGCAAGGCTTTTTTATGGATGAAAACGAAATAAGATGAAAAAATATATTGGGTTAGTTAGTTTCCTGCTTTTGTTTACTTTGACCAGTTGCGCCCAAAACAAGCAAAACACCGTGAAACTATTAAGTATGGAAGCATTAGAAAAAATGGAGGCTCTAGCGCCTGAAGAGGCTATTAAAAAGCCTGACTCAATTATTAAGTTAAGTTTATCAGGAGGATCATATAACAAAATAGTGTCTAAACTTGATCAGTTTAAAAATCTGCAATATTTATCTTTGGAAAGTTGTGAGCTAGGCGAAATACCTGCGACAGTATTTGAAATGAAAAACCTGCGATGGTTAGATATTACAGATAATAAACTTACTCGAGTACCACAAAAGGTTGCAAAACTGACCAACTTAATTAGGTTAGATATGTCAGCGAATCCATTTACTGAACTACCACCAGAGATAGGGAGCTTAAAAAAACTTGAGTTTTTGGGCTTAGGAGAAACCAAGGTGAAATCCTATCCAAAAGAGTTTGGACAGCTAAAAAAACTTAAGGAAATTGTATTACAAAGGTATCCATTCCACGAAGTACAGGTAAGCCAAGCAACAACGTCTTTATAGGGTGTTATTTTTTAAAATTTTGCGGGTAAAATTTCTGAATATCTTGAATAGGAGCCTCCATGATGTTTTCCAGAGTGTACTTGAGCCATTTGTAGGGGTCTACGTCGTGTTTGTGACAGTTGGCGAAAAAGGTATAGATGACCGCCGACCTTTGAGCGGCATCGTGTGATCCTGCGAAGAG
>NZ_CANLRP010000178.1 GCF_947493425.1 uncultured Microscilla sp.
CAGCATATTTTGAAGCTTTCATGCTACAAAGATAACTTTTTAACCAATATTAATATTTTCGCAAGAAGTCTAATATAGAACCTAATGGTATTTTTTGGATTTCGACTGATGAGGGTTTAGTACGCTATGATGGAAACCATCGGTCAAGTATACAACAAAGTTTTAAAGTAAATATACGTAAGGTAGTCACCAATAACGATTCGGTATTGTATGCGGGCTATCAAACCGCTACTGCCTCCACATTGCCTTATACTCACAACTCACTTACCTTTGACTATGCTGCCTTGTATTTTAATTTTACCGACAAAACCCAGTATAGTTATCAATTGGCAGGCTATAAAAACGATTGGTCTAAGTGGACTAATAAAACCCAGAAAGAATACACCAATTTGCCGGAAGGCAATTATGTATTTAAGGTGAAATCACGCAATATTTATGGCGTAGAAAGCGTAGTGGCCACTTATAATTTTAAAGTATTGCCACCTTGGTACCGTACCTGGTGGGCAAGGGTGTTGTATGTAGCAGCAGCCTTGCTTGTGTTATATGGGGGAATCAAAATATATACGATGCGTTTGCGTCAACAAAAAGCAATGCTGGAGCAAAAAGTAGCAGAGCGCACCCAAGAGGTAGTAAAACAAAAAGAAAAGATAGAAGCACAACACGAGGTGTTACAACAAAAAAGTGAAGAAATCACCACTCAAAACGAGGCCTTGCAGCAAAAGAGCAATGAAATTATTGCTCAAAATGAAGAGCTTTTTCAGCAGAGTGAAGAAATTATGGCACAACGAGACGCCATCGAAATGTCTAACAAGGCACTTAATAAACAAAATTACCAGATTACCCAAAGTATTAAATCAGCTGAAACTATTCAGGCAGCGATTTTGCCTTTTGAAGATCGGCTACAAACTTTGATTGGGGAACATTTTGTGCTTTTTCGGCCAAGAGATGTGGTATCGGGTGACTTTTATTATATCGAGCAGGTGGGCAATGTTACTATAGCAGCGGCCATTGACTGTACTGGGCACGGGGTACCAGGGGCCTTTATGAGTTTGATTGGCTATGCATTGCTCAATGATATTATTTATGCCCAACAAAAAACTAATCCCGCCCAAATATTGGAAACCCTGCGCCAAGAACTACGCAACGCGCTCAAACAAGAACAAACTGGCAAACAACACGGCATGGATGTGGCTATGGTGACTATAGAACGCTCACACGACCACCAAGTAACGGTACATTTTGCCGGAGCCAAACGCCCACTATGGTATGCTGTCCCCGAAAATGACCAGCTCCAGGTTGTCAAAGGTAGCAATGTCTCGATAGGCATTGACTATGTAGAAGGCAGAAACATTACCAGTCAACAATTGTTATTGGACAAAGGAACCGTGTTATACCTTGGCTCTGATGGTTTTGCTGATCAAAATAATACAAAACGCAAGAAGTTTAGCGGCAGGCGCTTACGCGAATTACTTGCCCAAAATAGGGCACTTCCCTTGGCTGAACAACAGCAATTGCTTGAGCAAGCATTGGACGAGTTTATGGTAGATACCGAACAACGTGATGATATTTTACTCATGGGCATCAAGCTATAATTGGTGCTCGGAAAATTTGATCATACAAAGCTATATTGTCAAAACCAACAAAAGCTATGCTCGTCTTATATCGAGCATAGCTTTTTGATTTTACTGATTTTCAAACTTTATCAGGTAGCATTCGTTTTTTCGCTCTTCACTACTACATCGTGTGCGCCACCCTCTATAATGCTGGTAGACGACACCAACGTGATTTTGGCGTTACGTTTCATTTCGTCCAAGTTGGCACAACCACAGCTGCACATGGTAGACTTGATTTTGGCAATGGTGCGATCCATATTATCTTTTAGTTTTCCAGCATAAGGTACGTAGCTATCTACACCCTCCTCAAACTTGAGCGAACTATTGCCTCCTGAGTCGTAACGTTGCCAGTTACGCGCCCGGTTAGAGCCTTCGCCCCAATATTCTTTGAAGTAATTGCCTTCAATTTTCACCTTTTTGGTAGGGCTTTCGTCAAAACGGGCAAAGTACCTTCCCATCATAATAAAATCAGCACCCATAGCCATTGCCAATACCATGTGGTAGTCTTGCACAGTACCTCCATCCGTGCAGATAGGAATATATATACCCGTTTTTTCAAAATACTCATCACGTGCCTTTGCCACCTCAATCACAGATGTAGCCTGCCCACGCCCGATCCCTTTTTGCTCACGGGTAATGCAAATAGAACCTCCGCCAATACCCACCTTGATAAAGTCGGCTCCGGCATCTGCCAAGTAGTTAAACCCTTCTTTGTCTACAATGTTTCCAGCACCTATTTTTACTGAGTCGCCAAAAGTATCTTTTACATAGCGAATGGTGTCATATTGCCATTCAGAGTATCCATCCGAAGAGTCGATACACAATACATCGGCTCCAGCTTCGAGCAACTTAGGTACTCTTTCTTTGTAGTCTCTGGTATTGATACCGGCACCTACCAAAAACTTCTTATGGTCATCGAGCAACTCATAAGGGTGTAATTTATGCGAGTCATAGTCTTTGCGAAATACAAAACTATCCAGGTTTCCTTCGTTGTCGATAATAGGTAAACTGTTCAGTTTTTTGTCCCAAATAATTTCGTTGGCTTCGGTAAGCGAAACGCCCAACTGACCTACAATCAGTTTGTCGATAGGAGTCATGTAGTCGGCTATTTTGCCCTCACGGGGGGTTCGTTCCGGGTGAAAGTCGCGCCCAGTCACTACTCCTAATAGTTTGCCGTTAGAGCTTCCATCGATAGTGACACCAAAGGTTGAAAAACCACTTTTTTCTTTCAAATCTACAGCATCCTGAATGGTAGAATCAGGGGTAAGGTTGGCACGACTCTTAACAAAACCAGCTTTGTGCGATTTTACCCGTGAGATCATAGCAGCTTGCAACTCTATAGGCTGTGAACCAAATATAAACGATAGCCCCCCGTTTTTTGCCAAAGCTATGGCCAGGTTATCGTCTGATACGGCTTGCATAATAGCTGATACAAAAGGTATGTTGAGCTTAAGTGCGCTTTCTTCTCCTTTTTTAAACTTTACCAAAGGAGTAGACAAGTCGATATTGTCGGGAGTATGCTCTTTTTTTGTGAGTCCTGGAATGAGTAGGAACTCGTTGAATGTTCTTGAAATGTCGTTGATTATCGCCATATTTTAAATATTTTTCTTTGCCTAAGCGCTTTTTGTCGCCCACCCAAACATAATTTTGGGGCAAAAACATGCTTTAAGATCACATGTCACGATTTAACATGTACAAAGGTATAACTTTTTTGAATAACCTTAGGTATTTTTAAATTACGAGTGAGGGAATTACGAATTACAAATTGGCGCAAAGCAAGCCATTGACCGAACAAAGGCAAACGAAATAGAACTAATATATACGAATATACCGTTTGGCAAGCCAGGCAAGCCCAATGCCCCTAGTTGCCATAAACAAGGTAAAAGCAAACCACAAACCGTGATTTTGCCACCAATGTTGGGTGCTAAAGTATGCTGGCAAGAACACTGCAAAGGTAGCAATGATGGTGGTATTACGCATTGCCTTAGAAGCAGTAGCTCCTATATAAATGCCATCCCAGATAAAGCAAAAAGCATTGACCAGTGGTGCCAATACCACCCAAGGCATAAACTCACTTGCCAGCACAATTACTTGGGTTTTGTCGGTCATGATGCCTAGAACAGCCTCACCAGCCAGCCAATAAGTAAATGAAAATAGCCCCGCTAACCCAATGCCCCAACGAAAAATATATCGGATACTTTTATGTAATAAAGTGCCATCTTTAGCGCCTATAGCCTTGCCTACCAGCGATTCTGCGGCAAAAGCAAACCCATCTACTCCATAAGCCATCAATGATAAAAACTGCATCAAAAGTGAGTTAACCGCCAGCATTTGGTCACCGTACTTAGCCGACTCGGCATAAAAGAATGAAAAGGTAGAGATAAGTGCCAATGTGCGAATAAAAATATCGTTATTGACCTTAAAAAACACCCATAAATCGGCTTTTTGAAAGGCCTTTTTCAACACAATATATTTAAATAGTTTGCGGTAACGCCAGGCAAAAATGCCTATGGCTGCCAAAAAGCCCATATACTGAGCCATGACAGTACCCAAGGCTACTCCCTCGGCTTTCATCCCCCAACGTACCACCAGTAAATAGTTGAGTCCAATATTGGCCACGTTTACCAGTACACTGATAAACAAAGGTGCTTTAGCGTTTTGCATACCCAAAAACCACCCATTCAATGCATATAAGCCTAACGCGGCCGGAGCTGCATAGATGCGAATATAAAAGTAAGAGCGGGCAATGTGTTCTACTTCGGTACTGCCTTGAATAAGCATAAAACTTACATGAGCAAGGGGTGCCTGCAACAACAAAATGATCAATGCTGCCAACATAGCTACCGCCAAAGCGCGTACCAGGGTCATGACAGATTCGTCAAGCCTGCGATTGCCCAAGGACTGGGCGGTAAAGCCGGTAGTACCCATACGCAAGAAACCCAACCCCCAAAATATGAAATTAAAGATCATACCACCCAAAGCTACCGCCCCAATATAAGCTTCAGACTCCAAGTGTCCCATCAGCATCAGGTCTACCATGCTTAACAGTGGCACTGATACGTTGCTGATAATGTTGGGAATGGCAAGGTTCAGTATTTTTTTGTTCATTACTTTTTATTTTTTTTTCACTTGTAGGAAGGCTACCTAAAACAGGGCTGAGCTTAGAACTTATACAGTGTATTGGTTAGGCACCTGATCATTCGAAATGATAAGATTTTAAGCAACTTTGCTGATTAAAAACTTGTCAAATTTTGACGCTTACTATAAACCTCATGACAAACCAAAAGCCCGACCCAGACATTGTCTGAATCGAGCTTTTTTAGGTGAAAGTATTTAACAAAGTGTTTAAGCCTTACTAGCCAAGTGATTAGAAATAGTTTCGGTAATGCCTTTAATATCACCTAAACCATTGATGTTCAATACATTTACTTTACTTTTCAAATACTCAATGGCGGGCTTGGTTGACTCTTCAAAAACCTTGATACGTTTGAGATGAGTTTGCTCGTTTTTGTCGTCTTCCCGGTCAGAAGTTGCTGCCCGCTTTTTTGCTCGTTTGAGCAGTTCTTCAGTAGGCACTTCTATATTGAGCACATGGGTAATAGGCGTATTTTTTTCACTTGCCAACTCCAGCAAGGTGTCTACTTGTGGTTTGGTGCGGGGGTAACCGTCCAGTATGATTCCGGCTTTGCTTAAGTTTTCATCTATAACATTACCAAAAAGATTTTTCATTACCTCATCGGGCACCAATTCGCCGCGGTCGGCATACTCGCTCATAAGCTTGCCTACTTCAGTTTTATTTTCCTTTTCTTCTCTTATTCGGTCTCCTGTTGACACGTGAGCAAGGTTGAATGTATCTTTCAAAAACTGACACTGGGTACCTTTGCCCGAATAGGGAGGACCGGTAATAATGATAATATCCATAGTTGTATGATTCAAATGAATGGGTTAAAACTAATAATGTTATCACCCAAATAATGAATTAGCATGCCCAAAAACACATAGGCTTATCAGGGGCAAAGTTAAATGAACAAACTTATTGTAACAATTGTTTTAACACCTTGAGAGACTTGACTTTAGATTTTTTGCTCAAGTCAAAAACATATTTTTTGTTTTTTATTATTTGTTGTACAGGTATTTTTCTGAAGTCTTTGCGACCAAGTGTAGCCACCCGATCATCGGGCAAGATAGCCAAAATCTGGTTACGTTCGCCAGGATTAAACCTGAAGTTACGCCACTCGTATTTGCCAAATTTAGTGACTACCTTGTCATTTTTGCCACTTATAAGATAAATGGTGGCATTGTTCAGTTTTTTGCCATCTACTTTAAACTGAGCCCTCATTGTAATTGTGTTTTTATCACGTATAGGACGGGCAAAGCTATAATAACCACACCTATTTACTTTAATGGTTTTGCCTGTTACAACCACTTCCTCAGTGCTTTTTTGTATAGGGGTAGTCACAACATCAGTATTGCTGGTGTCGCCTCTTTCTACACTGGCGGTTTCCTGAGTGGTAGCAGGTAAAATCTTAATGGTGGTTTGAAAAACCTTTTGGTTATTAGACAACTCCAGTTGATAAGGCGTATTAGCCGCCAGGTCGGGTTTAGTCCACAGTTTGGCAGTATTATCTTTCGACGCTGTGAGAATGTAGCGTCCATTAGGCGAAAAAACTGCATAAGAAAAGGGGCTGTTCTCACTTTTTAGGGTAGATACTTTAGTACCTTGTACATCCCAAAGTTTGGCTGTGTTATCTTCCGATGCGGTCAGAATATATTGTCCATTGGGCGAAAATGTAGCCGCATATACCGCCTTGCGATGTCCTTTGAGGCGGTGTAATTGCTTGCCTGCAAATGACCAAATGCGTGCCGTACGATCTGCCGAAGCTGTTACTATTTTAGAGCCGTTGGGTGAAAACCTCGCTGAGAAAATAGCTCGACGATGACGTTTGAGGTCACGAATGATCTTACCATCCAAGGACCACACCTTGGCTGTTTTATCTGCCGAGGCGGTCAATACATACTTGCCATTAGGCGAAAACTCAGTAGAATACACTGCTTTGCGGTGTCCTGTCAGGGTTTTGAGTAACTTTCCATCAAATGACCATATTTTCGCTGTACCATCTTCCGACCCCGTGATGACTTTTTTTCCATCGGGCGAAAAGCTTGCTGAATAAACACTGTTTGTGTGTCCACTCAGGGTATGTAGTAGTTGTCCACGGGTAGACCATATTTTAGCTGTATTGTCGCCCGAAGCCGTCACAATGTATTGGTTGTTCTTAGAAAAAACTGCAGTTCTGATAAAATCTTTGTGTCCACGTAATGTGGCAATCAAACGACCAGTAACCGACCAAACCTTCGCTGTTTTATCGCTTGATGCGGTCACCAGATAACTCCCATTGGGCGAAAAAACTGCCGTAGCTACTGCCTTTTGGTGACCTTTGAGCACTACATTGGGAGCAAATAAGGCTTGTACCAACTCCATTCTGTCCCAGGTTTCATTCAATACCCATTGATTAGCCTCAGTAGTAGGGTTTTGTGCCTCGTTTTTTCCGGCAAATGCCCAGCGGGTGTTTCTATACTTTGCCAGTTCGGGCGAAGCTGCCAGGTTAAGTTTTAGCTTAAAACCTTTTTTTTTGCGGATATTCGTTATAGGGGTAGTGTCGGCCTGGTTAGCAGGGGGTGTTCCTCCGGAGCTGGTAATGCCTTGATGTACCAATACCCAACGGCGTTTGTCATTGTCGGATTGGGCGTGTGCCTGCGATATAAAAGGACTATGCAACAGCGAACTACTTTTGCCACCGCCTTCTTCCAAATAATACAGGTTTTGCCCAGCAGCTACTTCTTTAGGCAACTTTACTTCTATAGTTTTATTTTTTGCCAAATACACTTGTTTACCATTACTTTTGGCTCGTACTTCTATCACTCCTTCCGTTTCAAACTGTTGTTTCTTATCATTGGCATAGTTGGTAGGAATACCACTTGCAACAATCTCAGAGGCATTTTTCAACTCCCGGTACTCAATATCAACCTTTCCTTTTACAGTAGTACCACTGGCGTCTACAAAAGCATTGACTGGCACTTTGATATTAGTGCCATTTTTAAACGATACGTTTTCTTCTTTCGAAACATCTACTCCAGCGGAAGCATAGCTTACATCAAAGCTTTTAAAGGTGGCTTTGCTGGGTGCCTGACTGTTTTGGGTGGTACATACTTGTATAAAAAACACGAGTATATTTATTATTACCACTTTTTTTAACATTTTCATCATTCAAGTTCAATTAAGTGAGAGATTGTTAGTATATGGCACCAGTGCATTGTTTCAAAGTTTTTATTCATTGTTACCTAAGGGTAGCTCTACTCGAACAATACCTTCAGCCTGCGCTTATGCTACAAACATAGGGTAGGTAAGCCTATTTTTGTCGTAGATAAACAAATATAAAAAAATACCAGAGCAAGCTTCAATATTTTCAGGTATTAAATAACATCAATAAAAATACGGAAAAATATAGGTTAAAATATTGTATACAATACTCCGCAGTGATTTTAGCCAAAGTTGACTATTGATTAACTTTGTTGAGCTCGCCGTAGCAGAGCTACAGGCTCGGTTATCAGTAGGTTATGATTTGCAAAACTATTTAATTGCACGGCGTAGACCTAAAGCTGAAACCCTTTTAAAAATAAAGTAGGTAAATAATTTTAGTATAAACTACTGATTAACTTCGTTGAGCTCGCCGTAGCAGAGCTACAGGCTCGGTTTACAAGGCTTAATAAGGTAAACATTTACTCGAATCAGCTATGGACTACGGACTAAATACTATAGACTATTGTGTATATTTATTTTCATGAAATTGTCGGAATATGCTAAAAAGATTGGAGTTACTTACAGGACTGCACACAACCATTGGAAAAAGGGTTTACTTAAGGGTTATCAATTGCCTACTGGCACAATAATTATAGAGCTTGACCAGAAACAGGAAGCAAAAGAAGCTGTTGTAGTGCTTTATGCCCGCGTTTCAAGTTCAGAAAATAAAAGCAACCTGAATTCTCAATTAAATCGGCTTCGTGATTATGCTGCGGCAAAGGGATATAAAATTTCAAAAGAAGTCAAGGAAATAGGCAGTGGTTTGAATGACACTCGTCCCCAATTAGAAAAAGTTTTAAAATCGGATGATTGGAATATTGTTTTGGTGGAGCACAAAGATCGTTTTTCGAGGTTTGGGATGAATTACATCAATATTCTTCTTGAAAAACAAGGCAAAAAAGTAGAGATGATTAATGACATGACTGATGACAAAGCTGACTTAATGGAAGACTTTGTCAGCCTGGTTACAAGTTTTTGTGCCAGACTATATGGATTAAGGCGGAGCAAACGCAAAACTGAGAAAATTATAGCAGAGTTAAAAAGAGAAGAAGATAATGCCTAATGCAGCTTGTTGAAAAACATATCATTTCTAAAGGTCACCCTTTGTTTGTAGAGGTTGATGAAAAGGCTTTTTTGTCCAAAAACCTTTACAATGCTGGACTTTATGCAATTCGGCAACACTTTTTCAACACAGGTAATTTTTTAAATTATACTGCTCTTCAGAAACAATTTCAGGATTCCAGGCAACATGATTATGTGCAACTGCCAGCTAAAGTAAGTCAATGGGTGCTAAAAGGTCTATGCACAAACTTTGAGAGCTTTTTCAAAGGTGTTAAAGCTTATAGAAAAAACCCGAAAAAGTTTAAGGCACGTCCAAAAATTCCCAAGTACAAACACAAAACTAAAGGGCGTAATTTGCTTTGCTACACTATACAAGCAATACATAAAGCTCCTTTGAAAGAACAAAAAATACAGCTTTCGGGAACAAATATTGTTTTCCCGACAAAGACCAAACCCACATACCAAAGAAAAACTGCCATTAGCAGCGAAAAGAGTAACATTGCTCAGGTAAGGATTGTCCCAAAAGCAACTTGTTATGTGATTGAAGTGGTTTATGAACGAAAAGTAAAATCAGGAAAGGATTTAAACAAAAAATATATTGCCGGAATTGACCTCGGGTTGAACAATTTGGCGGCTGTAACTTCCAATAAGCAGGGATTTGTTCCCTTTTTTATGAATGGCAGACCTCTAAAATCTATCAACCAATATTTCAATAAGAAAAAGGCATCTTTACAATCACTACTCCCAAAGGGACAATTTAGCTCAAAGAAAATTCAAAAACTCATTCAAAAGCGAAATTGCAAAATGGATGATTACTTGCACAAAGCCAGTCGTATAATCATCCATCAGCTTGTGGAGCAAAAAATTGGAACGCTTGTAATTGGCAAAAATGATGGATGGAAGGATTCCATTAACCTGGGAAGGCAAAATAACCAAAATTTTGTAGCTGTTCCACATGCAAGATTCATTGAAATGCTTACTTATAAAGCCGAATTGGAAGGAATAAAGGTGAAAGTAAATGAAGAAAGTTACACAAGCAAGTGCAGTTTCTTAGGAACGATGCAAAAATAAAGTTCTATAGTTTAAGGAAATATTTTTTGGTCAGACGAGGTCAAAAAACGCGGCATAGCCATAGCTATGGCAAGTTTTTTTAACGAAGCATGTCCAAAAAAGATGAGGTTAAGAATGTAAATTTATTTTGACACCGTTCCTTAGACAAAGAACCCGTCAAAAAACACCGAAAATATAAGGGTAAAAGAGTAAAGAGAGGGTTGTTTGTTTCAGCTAAAGGAATCAAAATTAATGCAGACATCAATGCCAGTCTGAATATCATTAGAAAAGTAGCTCCAAAGGCTTTTGCCGACGGAGTAGAGGGTGTCGTAGTTCATCCAAATGGATATTTTTCCATAAAATAAATAACTATTCCTTCTTATTCTTCCTACATAAAAACAGCACATAAAAAATATATCTTCAATACTTTTGTTTGAGTAATTGGCAATACAAGGGATGATCAAAACAAAGGAGGGTTTCTTGTTTCTTAAAAATGTCTCAGTGGTGAGTAATATTGTCAATAACCTGATAAAAACAATGGCTCAGGCAGGTATAAGTCTTTAAATACATACATTGGTATTTAAAGACTTGTAAAACTCAGTGGTGAGGCACAAAATCGGAACAAAAAAATAGTAGGGCAGAGCAAATAATGCCTTAAATTACACGGCAGGCAAGCTTTCTATAACTCAAGTCAGTTTAATTTATAAAATCTTTATAACGGGTTACATCTCTATGTAGAAAAATAAAAGTACTATAGGTTTTTGCGATCATTCGGTAACCTCTTTTCCGCAAAAACTGATAAATAGGCAATTCGTCCAAATCTTTTCCTCTTGATAATTCTTCTACCAGCAAAATTTCCGGGATGTATTTGTCCCAGTTATTTGACTGAAGCACCTCAAAATCCAACCCTTCTACATCTACATCCATAAAATTTATAACTTGTCCTTCGGGCAGATTTTTATCCAGTATTTCTGCCAGTGGTGCAGTTTTTACCGGCATTTTCTCTATCAGCTTCACCCCTGGAAATTTTATCTTATCTTCGTAAACCTCTCTCGAAAAAGTATTGATGCCTGGTTCCTCAAACAAATAAAAGTCTAAGGTATCATTACTGTTCGAAACACCATAATTGACGTTGATGTCTCTTTTACGCAATTTGTTATATTTTTTAATACTCAGCGGGTTAGCATCAATGTTTAGCCCTTTCCAACCTCTTTTATAAAAATAATGCGTATTGGACGATATTCTTGGATGGCAAGCACCCACATCGACATAAAATCCAGTGTTCAGATGCTGGAATATTCTTCGCAGGGTTATATCCTCTCCTTCTCCTGAGAAAGTTCTCATAGATTCACCTATATAATCTCTCCTAAACTCATTGAGAAATTTATAAATAAAGCCAGGTAACAGCTTTTTCACAATACCCATTTACTTATGAAGTTAATGCTCAATCAAAATGCAATTATCACCAAATTGGCTCTAATTATCAAGCTAAAGCTCGTAATATCAACGCAAGGGCACTATCTCAATACAAGCAAAAAATATTTGGAACACCCGCTGTTTTAAATTTAAATGCTACTCACCTAGCTATGCTTATACAAATTGACCGCAATAGTGTAATCTACAGTCTTTGTTTATATATTTGCGCATTCTTAACCACAATACTCCACAGTTTTTTCAACAAGGTAGTCATTCAAACCAAATTCTATTTTGAACTGATACATTGAGATTCACTATGCGGGATTTCTAAATATGGCAACTATAAACCAAGGCTCCATAAAACAGCGCCTTAAGTTTTCCCACATTGTAGACTAGCCACTGTGGATTATTGTGATAACTTTTCAGGATCTTTTTTAATGAAAGTATTATTTATTTTTGGAACACGACCTGAGGCAATCAAAATGGCTCCTCTGATTCATGAGTTTAAAAAACATGCTACCATCAACACTAAGATATGCATTACTGCCCAGCACCGGGAAATGTTGGATCAGGTACTTGAGTTTTTTAATATTACTCCAGACTATGACCTCAACCTGATGTCGCCCAATCAAACATTATTTGATATTACTGCCAAAGCCCTCAAAGGACTGGAAAGTGTGTTAGACACCGAAAAGCCCGATTTAGTGTTTGTACAGGGCGATACTACCACTTGTTTTGTTGGAGCCCTGGCAGCTTTTTATAAAAAAATAAAAGTTGCCCACATAGAAGCTGGGCTTCGAAGCTTTAACAAATACTCTCCCTTTCCGGAAGAAATAAATCGGGGACTTACCGGGAAAATAGCTGATTATCACTTTGCTCCTACCATTAAAGCAAAAAATAACCTCGAGGCAGAAGGATATAAAGACAATATTTTTGTGGTAGGCAATACCGTAACGGACGCATTGTTTCTGGGTTTGGACATTTTAAAAAATACTCCCTCACCCCAACACTCCGCACTTTTTTCTCTCATTAATTTCGACAAAAGGGTTATACTGGTCACCGGACACCGACGCGAAAGCTTTGGCGAACCTTTTCAGAATTTGACCAATGCTATTCTCGAAATTGCCCAAAAATACCCCGATGTCGAAATAGTATACCCGGTACACCTCAACCCCAACGTGAGAAGTATAGTAAATCAAACACTTTCTGGAGTTAAAAACATTCACCTGACCGAACCCCTCAACTATGCCGACTTGATATGGCTCTTGAACCAGTCGTACATGGTACTGACCGACTCGGGAGGTATTCAGGAAGAAGCTCCAGCTTTGGGCAAACCAGTACTGGTGATGCGTGATGTAACCGAAAGAGTAGAAGGTATAGAAGCAGGCACTGCCAAACTGGTAGGCACCAATCATGAGGTAATTGTAGCAGAAACTCAAAAACTTTTGTCAGATACTAGTCATTATCAGGCCATGTCTCAGGCGGTAAATCCTTATGGAGACGGCACAACCAGCAAACAGGTGCTCGACATTTTATTAACAATAGAAGAGAAAATTAATGGATAAAAGTGTACAAGTAGCCATGATGGGCTTGGGTTATATTGGTTTGCCTACTGCCGCCCTTATTGCCAGTCGAAAAATACAAGTCACAGGTGTTGATATTAACGCACAAGTAATAGAAACAGTAAACAAGGGTGAAATACATATTATAGAACCCGACCTGGAGGGTTTGGTAAAGTATACAGTAGAAAAGGGCTACCTAAAAGCCAGCACTAAAGCTACCCCGGCAGATGTTTACCTTATTGCAGTGCCTACTCCTTTTAAGGACAATCATGTGCCCGATTTGTCTTATATAAAAGCAGTGATCAAAAATATCACTCCTTTGCTCAAAGAAGGCGACCTTGTAATTATAGAATCAACCAGCCCAGTAGGTACTACCGAAAAAATGTTTGAGTTTATTAAGGCAAAACGCCCCGAACTTGCCAGTAAAATCTACTTTGCCTATTGCCCAGAAAGGGTACTGCCAGGTAAAATTATTTATGAACTGGAAAGAAACGACCGAGTAATTGGGGGAATAGACGAAGAATCAACCCTTAAAGCTTGTAAGTTTTATCAGTTGTTTGTAAAAGGTACTCTGCACAGAACCAATGCCCGTACTGCCGAAATGTGCAAACTGGTAGAAAATTCTTCACGTGATGTAAATATTGCTTTCGCCAATGAGTTATCCATGATTTGTGAACAAGCTCAAATTAATGTTTGGGAGCTTATAGAGCTCGCAAACCGTCACCCAAGGGTTAACATTTTACAGCCTGGTCCGGGTGTGGGTGGGCATTGTATTGCGGTTGACCCCTGGTTTATCGTAAACGCTTACCCCAAAGAGGCTCAAATAATTGCTCAGGCACGAAACATTAATAATTATAAGACCGAATGGGTCATCGAAAAAATAAAAAATGCAGCTTTGCAGTTCGAGCTTGATCATAAACATAAGCCTGTAATTGCCTGCATGGGGCTTGCTTTTAAGCCCAATATCGACGATTTGAGAGAGTCACCTGCCAAATACATTGCCGAAACGCTGCAAAACACCGAATCAGATATTTTGTTGGTAGAGCCCAACATAGAAACATTGTCAGAGAGTAAAACACTTACCTCGACAAGCACTGCCATGCAAAAAGCTGATATTATTGTGTTTTTGGTGGCTCATCAAAAGTTTAATTTTTTAAAGGATCAGTTGCCTGAGTCAAAGGCCCTGGTACTGGATTTTTGTGGGTTTCTTCATCACTAGTGCACTAGGAACTAAATTCCTACCACATTAGCTTCGCAGAGCTCACCACAGCATAGCTGTAGACTAGTACACTTGCTCTTAAATAGGTAAATAGAGTATTTAAGTGTGTTTTGTTTTCTGATGAATTTTAAAAATTGAACAGAGTTAGTTTACAATTCCGATGCATATCGCATGCGTCAAAGCTTAATTTTACGAACACTTAAAATACCGTCAAAATCATCAAAAACGACTCTTTTAGGCGCAACTCCTACGGAGCCGTGTCCCGTTTCGTTTATTTTTTCTACCAAGGTTTCGCCCCACTGGGGCTAATATTCGTAAAAAGTGGCATAAAAACGAGCAAAGAGTTTTGAGCGATTCCATAAAAATTGTGATTCAACACAACTTGAAGCTGGTTTTTACAGGCGGAATTTTAAGCCCTGACCAATGCGATGCATATCGGAATTAGAGTATGTTTAAATTTTGTCTTCGGAGTTAAAAATGATGAGTTTTTTGTGCTGGCGAGGCGTATTTTTAAGTGAATAGCTATTGACGCAAAAATCAACAAAGTCAGCGCGTAAAAACTGTAAGTCCCGAACTTGTATTCGGGGACACTTTTTTAACCCAGATTATGATTTTTAAACATACTCTTAAGAAAACGAACTATGCCAGTTCTCTGCGGGATAAATTTTGCAGGTTTGACGGTCGTCAAAATAAACACGAACATCATAAGTCTCTATTATTTATATATACAATGAAAGTTATAAAACAATTTGTCTGGAAAATACTCAATGTACTGGGCATTGGTGGAACGGTGCATTTACACCTACAAAGCGGTTTAAAAGATGATGGGTGGTTTGTGAGTTTTAAAAAAAAACAGGCAGTTGACAAAAACAATCAACCTTTGCCCTGGTATACTTATTCGTTTATCAAATTTCTGGAGCCACGCCTCAACAAAAACCTGAATGTGTTTGAGTATGGTTGTGGCAACTCTACCCGCTGGTATGCCCAACTTACGCAAAAGGTAACTTCAGTAGAACACAACAAAACATGGTTTGACAAAATAAAGGGACAGCTCCCTGACAACGCTAGTGTGCTGTTTAAAACCCTCAAAGATGGTGAAAGTTATGAAAGAGCAGTCGCCCAAAATAATATGCTGTATCACCTGATTGTGGTTGATGGTCGTAAACGTAACAAATCGGTCAAACAAAGCATTGAGTGGCTTACCAACGACGGCGTGCTTATACTCGATAACTCTGAGCGCGATGCCTACCAAGAATCGTTCGATTTACTCAAAGCAAAAGGGTTCAAGCATATCAGCTTTTGGGGTATGCTTCCTATTGTAGCACATAACAGTTGCTCAACCATATTTTATCGCCCCGGCAACTGCTTGGATATATAAATTAATTTTAATCTTTTTATGAAAATATTATTCCTGTTTGGAGGGCTGCCTCATTATTACAATAAAATACTAAACAAGCTCAACGATATTCCTGAATTGGAAATATCTGTCATAGTACCCAAAAAAGATGGGCAAAGCCTAGGCAAAGGGGTGTACGAAACTAATAAAGGAATCAACTTTAAGGTAATTCGTCTAAAAGAATACAAAGCTTTTTACAAGAAACCGTTTTTTAAAGACATCAAGCAAACTATTAAAGAAGAACAGCCCCAAGCTATAGTGATTGGCTGGCCTTACTTTTTGGGCTTTTTTTTCAGCCCTGGTCTGCGAAAGCTACTCAAAAAACAAAATATAAAGCTTATTCATAAGGACATTCCTTATAAGATGCCCAAATACCAGGATACCATCAAATATTATGCATCAGGCAAGGGCTTTGTAGACGAAAACCTGGAAGATGACCAGAAAAAAACCTCCGGGCTGTTGTTTTATCTTAAGTTTAAGTTTTTGGCATACTTGCGCAAAAAATATTTCAACTGGGTAGATGCTCACGTAGATTATATAGAAGAAGCATACGAAATATTCGAAAGCTATGGGGTACCAAAAGAACGTATCCATATTATTTATAATTCGCCCGATACCGACTATATTCTGAATGTAAGAGAACAGTTGCTCAAAGAGCCTCCATTGCTTGCTCCTAACCCTTACCGCCTTATTCATGTAGGGCGTTTGGTTAAATGGAAAAAGGTACACTTGCTTGTGGAAGCAGTAAGGCGTTTAAAGCCTGAGTTTTCTGAAATAGAGCTGGTAATAGTGGGAGGAGGCCCTGAAGAAGACAACCTAAAGGCTCAGGTAAAAGAAGCCGGGCTTGAGGCAAATACTACCTTTACGGGACCTATTCACGAAACCAAAGAGCTGGGCAGGTACCTGCTCGACTCCAGTGTATATGTACTGGCGGGTGTGGGTGGCTTAAGTATCAACGATGCCATGTGCTTCGACAAGGCGGTGATTTGCTCAGAGTGCGATGGTACCGAGAAAAAACTTGTAAGAGAAGACTATAATGGCAGATTTTTCGAAAACGACAATGTAGATGACCTTACCCAGCAAATCCGGGTATTGCTTTCCGACCCAGACAAAATTAAGGTGATGGGGCAAAACTCATTGAGCATTATACAAAACGAAATTAATGTACACACGGTAATTAAGGGCTATGTCGATGCTTTTAAGTTTGTAAACAAAGGCACACTGGTTACAGAAGACTAACCCATTGTAGATTAAAAATACTTTTTTATACTAGGCGTTTCTTGTCTTTTTTGCTGGTTTTACAACATAAAAATGGACGTTGATCTGCCAAGTTGCAGGATAAAGCCGAATTTCGTGTACCTCAGGCATCCGTTCATTTCCCCGAATCAAGTTCGGTTCACAACTCCGAGCTTGCTCTCGGAGGATCACGGATTTTCTTTAGCTAAAAAAACGAACCAAAAAAA
>NZ_CANLRP010000179.1 GCF_947493425.1 uncultured Microscilla sp.
TCAAAAAACGCGGCATAGCCATAGCTATGGCAAGTTTTTTTAACGAAGCATGTCCAAAAAAGATGAGGTTAAAAATGTAAATTTATTTTGACACCGTTCCTAAGAGAATTTACAAAGTGTGTAGTTATTACCCTACACTTTTTACTGGCTTATGGTCTAATAGCATCTTTAATAATGCATACCAGAACTTGCTGTTTGTTGCAATATATGTATATTACAACAAACAGGTATTTTTAACCGATTTTAATTTACCAGTATTTATACCCTAAAGCCTAACTCTTATTTGTGTTACCTTTCAGAGCTTGTTTAAAACATGGTTTTTGGGCAAAGTGATTGGAGCAATAACTGCTAAATTAGGGACTTTTGGTAATCAACCTATGATAGGTATTTACAACCTTTTCTCTGAACTTCTGATGAATTATTTTTAGCCCAAAATAGAATTAAACTAAAGTTCACAAACTAAATTAACGACAAAATGATGAAAAAAATTACAAGAACAGCTTGCTGTTTGTCACTACTTATTTTTGTTCAAATATCATTGGGTATAGGACAAGAAGTAGTGCTCGATGGCAGAAGCCTTACACCTAAGCAGGTAACGCAGGTTGCTAAAAATGCAGTGAAGGTGAAAATTAGCCCTGTTGCTCGAAAACGGGTGGTAAAATCTCAGAAACTTTTGATGTTGGCGGCAAGAAAAGGTCATAAAATTTATGGGCTTACAGTGGGAGTAGGGCAAAACAAAGACAAGAAAATGCTTGATGCGCAAGGCAACCTTAGTAAAGAAGTAATTGAGGCTTCTCAAAAGTTTAATGATGGATTGATTCGGGCACATTCGGCAGGAGCAGGCAAGCCCATGCCACAAGAAACAGTAAGGGCAATGTTGGTCACTAGGTTGAACGCTATTTTGTTTGGTGCAACAGGTGTACAACCCAGAGTTGTTAATTTATTTCGCGATTTTTTGAACAAGAATATCCTGCCTGTTATTCCGTCTAAAGGTTCGGTAGGTGAAGCTGATATAACTATTAATGCGCATATTGCCCAGGCAATGATTGGTGAGGGATATGTACATTATAATGGAAAAAAAATATTGGCAAGTGAGGCATTAAAACAAAATGGAATCAAGAAACTGGTGCCTTTTGGAAAGGATGCCTTGTCTATTTTTAGCTCCAATACTTATTCAGCTGCTTTGGGTGCACTTACCCTTCATGAGCTATCACAGGCGATTCAGGTTGCCAAGCTTGTTTTTGCTTTAAGTATGGAGGGATTCAACGGCAACATAGAACCTTTTTTGAAGCATGCCAATACCATTAGACCTTTTAAGATGGTAAATGACATGGCAAAAGATTTCAGAACAATATTGAAAGGGAGTTATTTGTGGGATAAATCGGATGAACGTGCTTTACAAGATCCTTTGAGTTATCGTACAAGTGCCTATACATTAGGCTCCTTAGAAGGGGCACAAAAGGAGTTAGTTCAAATTTTGAAAATACAACTTAATTCCTCAGATGATAACCCAGGAGTTGTGCTAGATGTAGAGGCTCCCTCGAAGCGTGGGGAAGAATTTTCTCATTATGCCAGTGAAAAAGGGTTAAAAGGTGCGGTAATTCCCTCTGCAAATTTTTCACCTTTACCTTGGGTTATCTCTTTCGAAAAGGCAGCCATTGCTCTTGCCCATGCATCTTCTGCGTCAACCCAACGCACCATCAAAATGGCAGATCCACATTTTACTCATTTAAGCAGATTTTTGGGCACTAAAAAGACTGTGCATGCTTACGGAGCTATCCAAAAAGTTTTTGTGGCGCTTAATAGCCAAAATCAAGAGTTAGCCATACCAGTATCTTTTAATTCGTATGCTGTTGCGGGAAATATAGAGGATGTAGCTACTAATGCGCCAAGAGTAGTACATAGAGTGCGCCAGGCAGTAGACAATCTGTACTATATTCTTGGAATGGAACTCATGCATGCTGCTCAGGCGATTGATTTACGTTTGCAAAAAAACGCCAGTTTAAAACTTTCACCTGTGACCCGGAAATTCTGGAGTGCTTTCAGGAAGAAGGTATCTTTTATGGAAGTAGACAGGGCTCTGAGCCCAGATATTAAAAAAGCATACGAATTTGTGAAATCTTATAAGTGATTCATTTTGAAAATGATAATTATTTAAGGTTTCTTCTTTATGAATTTGCACAAAAAAAGCCCCACAAGAATTGTGAGGCTTTTTTTGTGCAATGTTAGTTTATTTTACCTTCTGCGTCGTCTTTTTTTAGGCTTATAAGCCTTATAAATAAATATTTGAGTTTCGCGGCGGTCTTTGAGTAATAGGATGAGTTTTTTAGATGAAATCTTAATAATTTCAAACTCTTGTCGGGTTTCAGTACCACCTTTGGTTTTGTGGGTAATGATGAGTTTCTTTTGTTCATCCTCAAACTTCCATTCATTGCGTTTGGTAGTGCGCCCTTGCGAAGTGCTTATTTTTACACTACAATGGCCGTTTTTTCTAAACTCCAGAATGCTTACCATGCCGTTGCGTTGCTGGCGCTCCATCATTTTGGTAGAAATAGCCTTGCCATTTACTTCCATTCCAGTCATAATCCATTGACGGGCAAGCAGTTTTGTTTTGTCTTTTTTTGGGGCAAACCCACTGAATAGGATGGTTAGCAGAAAAAATCCTGTAATAAGGTATTTGCTTTGTTTTATCATTTTCACCTGTTTTTTAAAGTCATATAAAAACAACTTTGTAAAGTTATTTTTATTGCATTAAACGATTTCACTGGGGCTTTGTTGGGTTAGGGAGCTGCCTGAAACTCAAAATGCTGGTCATTTTTTTCGCCCGTACTTACATTATATACCCGTTCGGTAAAGCGCACATTATTATCATAGTCTATCAGAATAGTAGCCGAAGAGCAAGTTCCATATTGAGGGCTTTTGATAAACATAGGCGACAACATAATTTCGCGTTCAATGGGTAAGCCAGTACGTTGCACCTCGGTTTCGTTGGCTTTGGTAGGATCATACATTAGATCGAGCAGCGCATTTTCTTCAATTTCTTCTGCGTCAACCATTTCTGTAAACTTTTTCTTAAGTCGTTGTACTTTAAACCAGTCAGAGTCTAACAAGGCGTTGCTTAAGCCATAAATGCCTGCCTGCAACTGGATAATTTTATGTTGGTAGTTTGACAAATAATACAACTCTTCGGTGTTGCCTGTTAGCAGATTAAATCCATTGTAGGCGTCTATGTTCTCGAAAATACCTTCCAGGTAAGCTTTGGGTGAATCGTTGCTTTGTAAGTAGTCGAGGGTAAGCCTGCCACGCGATGGGGCAGTTGCTTTTATATTGTCAATGTCGCGGTAGTTGGTCAAGGCCGTAAAGCGCCCATTCTTGTGCAGCCCCATCCAGGTACCACCTGCTTCCAGGTCTTTGCCTGCCAAAATTTGCTTGTTTTCATTCCAAAATTGGGCAGGAGCTGTATTACGTTTGTAAAATTCATCGCGGTTGCTGGCAAATATCAATTTGTATTTTGGGTGGGTTTTCCAGGCAAAAGTCAATAGACACATAGTTTTTTTTAATTTAATAATTGAGTACTGTAAATCGCTGGTTTTAAGAGTTATCTCAAATGCAAATATGGTGTAACTATAAACAGGTTGAACACAAAAGGGCAAAAAAATGTTCAAACCGAACAAAATATAATCATAGTAGAATTTGCATTATTTTGAGTATATGATTGGATTTATCTTAAAATATAGCGTAGTTCGCATTTTAGTTATAATACTGAGTTTTTTAATTACACTTAGAAGTTATCCCGACTTGAGGCAATCAACGGGAGTTTTTTTTGGTTTTTTCTTAAAATGAAAAAGCTTTTTTAACCATACATATCGTCTGTTTTAACCATTATTTACAAACATTTAAAACTACTGGTGATCAAAAAATAAATTCCTGAGCTTTTGCCCACTGCCTGGCTTTTGTAGTGTATTACATTGCAAAAACTAAAGGACGCAGGGTATCAAGTTTCAAGGTAACTTCTTTAAATGAGAGTTATTGAATGAGAAAAATTTTAAGTACAAAGTACCTGCTTACTTTGTTAGTGTTAACCACTTGCTTTTACAGTGTCAATGCACAAGAAGAGCGAGATTTAAGAGAAGACAGGGCAAAAGAAAGAGTAGAATACGAGCGAGCAATGCTTGTAGACCCCAAAACCGGAAAAATTCCGGATAGAATTTATCAGAAAAGTATTGAGTTTATATACTCACCCAAATCAAAATTACAACCCCAGCACCAAAAATTTACTACTTCAATTACTGGCATTAGTGGTGCCAAATGGGCACAACGAGGACCTCATAATGTAGGGGGGCGTACCAGAGCCTTGGCCATTGATCAGGCAAACGAGCAGGTGATTTTAGCGGGAGGAGCCTCAGGAGGAATGTGGCGTTCAGACAATGGAGGGGCCAGCTGGAGTAAAGTAACAGGAGCTTCGCAAAACCATAGTGTAACTGCCATTGCACAAGACCCACAAAACCCTGCTACCTGGTATTATACCGCAGGAGAAGGTGCGGGTAACTCTGCTTCAGCATCATTTTCGGCACCCTTTGTAGGCAATGGGGTATACAAGTCTACCGATAATGGTCTTACCTGGGTATTGTTAACCAACACTGCCTCTGGAGCCAACGAAGGCGACAACCCTTTTAGAATTACCTGGAATGTAAAAGTACACCCCACCAATGGCGATGTGTATGTAGCAAATGCCCGTCGTTACTCTAACGGACAAAGTGGTATTTGGAGGTCTACTGATGGCGGAGCCAACTGGAACCTGGTATTGGATGGTGATGGAGCTGGTTATACCGATATAGCAATTACTGCTGATGGAGTATTTTATGCCACTATTGCAAGCAGTGGTGGTACCAACAAAGGAATTTATCGTTCGACGGATGGTACAAACTGGGTAAGCATTAACCCTGGTTTTTTGCCAGGTAGTTATGCGCGCATTGTGCTGGACGTGGCACCTTCAAATAATAATGTAGTATACTTTTTTGCTGCGGCAGGTACTACAGCCAATGGCCACAGTTTTTATAAATATACTTATACTGCTGGAGAAGGTAATGGCGATGGAAGCCTGAAAAATGGAGGAGTATGGGAAGACCGCTCTGCCCAATTGCCTACTGGAGATGGTTCTACTGATGGTGGTTTATTGCAAGAAAACTATAACCAGTATGTAAAAGTAAAACCTGACAACGAAAATATAGTATTTATAGGAAGCACCAATCTATACCGTTCTACGGATGGTTTTGCTACTACTGGCAACACTGCCTGGATTGGTGGATACCACAAAACTAACTTCTTTTATCCTGAGCATCACCCCGATAACCATAGCTTGGTTTTTTTTCCTTCTGATGCCAAAAAAATGATTAGTGGACACGATGGCGGTGTAAGTATTACTACTGATAACCTTGCAACAGGGGGAGACCACCCAGTGGTTTGGACTTACCTGAATAATGGCTACTATACTACACAGATATATGGTATGGACATTGACGCCAAAACTGCGGGTGACCCTCGCTTGAGTGCAGGTTTTCAAGACAACGGAAAATGGACTACCCATAGCTTTAGTGGTACCAGTCCCTGGAAACAGGAGAATTTCTTTGGTGATGGAGGCTATACAGCCATTGTACCTGGCAAAGACATTCGTTTCTTTAGCAACCAAAACGGGCACATGTTCAGGGTAACCGGAAATGACCCCGAAAACCCTACCAGTGCGGTGTATTTACGCCCACAATCGTTTGGCTCCTTCTTGTTTGTTACGCCTTATGTGCTTGATCCCAACAATTCAAATATTATGTATTATTTGGTAGGGCCTACAGTATATCGCAATACCAACATTTTGTATACCAATAGTATCAATAACTGGGAGAACCTGGCGACCGCTTCTGCTGGGGGGGCTATTACTGCCATCAATGTGTCTGAAGAGAACCCTAGGCACCGTATTTATTATGGTACGAACAATGGCAAAGTATTTAGAATGGACAATGCCGATTCGGGAGATCCAATACAAGTAGATATTTGGACAGGCAAGGGGCTGCCAGCAGATGCTTATGTAAGCAATGTGGCGGTTGATCCCACCAATGGCGACAATGTTTTTGTGGTTTTCTCTAACTATGGTGTACAAAGTGTTTATTACTCAACTGATGCAGGTGATACCTGGACGGCAGTAAGTGGAAACCTGGAAGAAAACCCTGATGGAACTGGAAATGGTCCTTCTACTCGTTGGCTAACTGTGCATGTAAAAGCGGATGGTTCTAAGATATATTTGTTGGGCACAAGTGTAGGCTTGTATGCTACCAATGCTTTGAACGGTATGAATACACAGTGGGTACAGGAAGGAGCCAGCACAATTGGTAATGTGCCTGTAGTAATGATTAAGTCACGTCGCTCTGATGGTTTGGTGGCTTTAGGTACGCATGGTACAGGCTTGTTTAGCGGGTATATTGGTGCTTCTACTGATCTTACCATTGCCAATGTGTCGCCACAAAGAGGAGAAGTAGGTACTGAAGTAATAATTAATGGAACCAATTTTAGTGCGACTGCTGCCGATAATGTGGTAAAGTTTAACGGAACCATAGCTACAGTAACCACCGCTACCGTAAATAATTTGACCGTAACAGTGCCCACAGGAGCAACTACTGGAAAAATAACTGTAGAGGTAAATGCAAAAACTGCCACTAGTGCCAACGACTTTACAGTGGTACCTGTGATAAGTACTTACCCTCACTCAGAGAGCTTTGAAAATGGCGTATCAGACTGGATACAACCCACTACTGATGGTTTCGACTGGTCATTGGTAAATAAGTCTACACCTACTGACCAAACCGGACCAGCAAAAGCATTTAGTGGAGACTTTTTCTTGTATACTGAGATAGATCAGTTTAGCCATGACACGTTTGATGAACAACCATTGAACAAAAATAAAACGGCGCTCTTTACTAGCCCAACCTTTGACCTAACCAGTTTGACCAATCCAGAAGTATTATTTGCTTACCACATGTTTGGTGATAAAATGGGAACTTTGAGTTTGGAAGCCAGCACTGATGGTGCCAATTGGCAATCGGTATGGACAAAAACCGGGAGTCAAAGTGATGCCTGGGCAATTGCTGTGGTAGATGTAACTACCCACAAAAGTGCTACTACCAAGTTTAGGTTTGTAGGTGCCACTGGAGGTGGTTCTACCAGTGACATGGCGATTGATGGAGTGATTGTGACAGAAGCTGGTACTCCTTTGATTTTTGACTTTGCCCCTCAAACCGTGATTGGGGGCTTTAGTAGTGTAAATATTTTGGGAGCAAACTTTGATGCTACAGCCGCCAACAACGAAGTGAAGTTTAACGGAGTGGCTGGTATAGTAACAGCAGCTACAGCTACTACATTGAAGGTAAAAGTGCCTTTGAATGCTACCACGGGTAAAATCTCCATTACAGTAAATGGCAAAACAGTTACTTCTGCCAAAGACCTGAACGTAATAGCCCCTATTACTACTTTTCCTTATGCTGAAAGTTTCGAGGCAGGTTTGGGTAAATGGATACAAGCAGAAGATGATGATATGGAGTGGCTACGTAAAAACGGCAAAACCCCTTCAGATAACACCGGACCAACTGCCGCTGCTGATGGTAGTTTTTATGTGTATACTGAAGCTACGGGTAACTTTAACAAGAAGGCTATTTTGACAAGTGCACTATTTAATGCCAAAACCGTAGATGACCCTTTATTTAGCTTTAAGTACCACATGTATGGAGGCAATATGGGAAGCCTTTCGCTTGAGATTTCTTCGGATGGAGAGAACTGGACTACTCTTTGGACCAAAAGTGGAGACCAGGGCGATACCTGGATAAGTGATGGGGTGAGCCTGGAATCGTATAAAAACACGCCCTTTGCTTTACGTTTTGTAGGCATTACTGGGGGTGGTTTCATGAGCGATATCAGTATCGATCATTTACAACTACTTTCAGGACCAGGCATTACAAGTTTTACTCCTGCCAGTGGAAAGGTAGGCGATGTAGTAACCATTACAGGTAAAAATTTTAGTGCTGTAAAAGACGAGAATGTAGTAGAGTTTAATGGCATCAAAGCCATAGTGACTTCATCTACTGCTACTCAAATTGTTACCACTGTGCCCAATACAGCCACTACTGGAAAAATTAGAATAGTCGTTAACGGGTTACCTACCATTAGCAAGGACGATTTTACTGTCGTGGCTTCAGGACTTGTGCCTACCATTACCAGTATTAGCCCAATGGCTGGTGTAATTGGGCAAAGCATCAGTATAGAAGGAACTAATTTTAGTGTACCTAAAGATAATAACCAAGTGTACTTCAATGGTTTGGTAGCTACTATAGAGTCTGCCACTGCTACAAAATTGATGGTGAAAGTACCTACCAATGCTACCAGTGGTAAAATAAAGGTAGTAAATGCCGGAGGGCAAAGTGTAGAGTCTGCCAGTGATTTTATTGTGTATTGTGCATCAAAGGCTGCATCAACCGATGACTCTAGAATAGATAACTTTACACTGAATGAAATCAATCATACGACCGACGGTGCAGGTGTGTGTTCAGATTACAGCGATTTTACCAATATTTCAACCCATGTAATTACGGGAACTACTTACCCCTTCAGTGTAAAAGCCGGAAGTTGTAATGGTGATTATACTAAGTTTGTAAAAGTATATGTTGACTGGAACCAGGATGGAGATTTTAGTGATGCAAATGAATTTTTGGGTGGAAATGCTGTGGCAATAAGAGAACCTGGTGTATTTGAGTCAACGGTTACGGTGCCCACCAATGCCTTGTTAGGAAGAACCAGGTTAAGAGTAGTTTTAGGCGAGGTTGCTTCTGCTGATCAGGTACAAGCTTGTGGACCATACAATTTTGGTGAAACTGAAGATTATAGCATTGTTATACTGGAAAAACCTGAAATAACATCTTTTGATCCTGCTAGAGGCAAAGTAGGGCAACAAGTGAGTATCAATGGGAAGAATTTTCCTGACAAGTCGGCGTATGTGAACGTGAAGTTTGCGAGAGGTGTAGCGGCTACCATAGCGTCAGTAAACAGCACCCAGATTAAGGTAACAGTACCTGAAGGTGCCATTACCGGACCTATCACTGTAACAGTGGCAGGGCAGTCTGTTACCAGTGCGTTTGATTTTACGGTGATTCCAGATACACCCATTGCTCCTGATAAGCTGGCATTGAAACTGGTAAATGGAATGGTACACCTTACCTGGAGCGACAACTCTGACAATGAAACTGCTTTTTATATTGAACGTTCGGCACCCGATGCCCTTGACAAATTTGTAAAAGTGGGTGAAGTATCGGCTGGCATCACAGAGTATAGCGAAGATGTGAAGAACCTATCGTCTAAACATCATTACCGTGTTGCCGCAGTAAATAGTGCAGGTACTTCGGCTTATTCTAATGTAGTCACGTTTGACGCCGAAGTATTAAGTGTACAAAGTGTGTTATTGGCACAAAGGCTAAAAATTACGCCTAACCCTAACCATGGTAAGTTCAATATTGAAATTGGACAAGCTCAACAGGCTACCATCAAATTAGAGGTGATAGACGCCAAAGGACGCCTCGTGAAAGTACTGAATTTAGCAGGGCAACAAGGCAAATATCCTGTAAACTTATCTGAGTTGCGACAAGGGGTATATACCTTACGTATCTCGACAGGTAAAGCCAATGCTGCCATTAAATATATGAAGCAGTAAAAAGGTACAAAGCGCGACTTTTACTTGTCGTTTATTGCTTTTAATCAGGGCTACTGACTAAGGACTCCTGACTTTTAACTGATACTAATTTGACCAAAAAAGCCGAATACGTTTTGTATTCGGCTTTTTTGCTTAAGAGCTTGAAAATTGATATACAGCTTTATAGTTATATATTGAATTTAAATAATTATATTTGTTAATATTTAACATGCAATCATTCAAACTATTTGAATCAATGTTTTGCCTGAAATATATAATCTTTATGTTTGCTGTACATGACAAAAGAAATAAGCATACTATTATCAATTCTTAACCTGCTGCTGATTCTCTATAATTGGTAGTAGGGGTGATATGCTTATATCTAATTGTCAAAACAACGACATTACAACAACACCTCTAAAAAGCTTAGGGGTGTTTTTTTTTGTCTGATAATTGAATTATTGATATTAATGCAAGACAGTGAATAAGTATCAAGACAGAGTGAGTTACTTATTGCTAATTGTTTGCTGCTATGTAATATGGCAACACATTTTGAAACATTCATCATAATTATGAAGAGGTATGGAACAAACACCATCTCAAACATTATTTGATAAGATATGGAAACGTCATGTTGTGCAACAACAAGAAGGGTTTCCGGCGGTATTGTACATAGACCGTCACTTTATCCATGAGGTTACCAGCCCTCAGGCATTTACTGGTCTCAGGCAACGCAATATTGGAGTTTTTAGACCCAAACAAACCATTGCTACTGCTGACCATAACGTGCCTACTGTAGATCAACATTTGCCTATCAAAGAAGCGCTTTCGCGCAAACAAGTAGAAACCCTCACCAAAAACTGTGAAGAGTTTGGGGTAGAGTTGTACGGTTTGGGGCACGAAAAACAAGGCATTGTTCATGTGATTGGCCCCGAATTGGGCATCACCCAACCAGGGCAAACCATTGTTTGTGGCGATAGTCATACTTCTACCCATGGTGCTTTTGGTACTATAGCTTTTGGCATAGGTACCAGTCAGGTAGAGCAAGTACTTGCTACGCAAACCTTGTTGCAGTACCGCCCCAAGACAATGTTGATCAAAGTAGATGGAACACTCAATAAAGGAGTAACTGCAAAAGATGTGATTTTGTATGTGATTGCCAAACTAGGTACAGATGGAGGTACTGGGCACTTTGTAGAATATGCTGGTACAGCCATTCAATCTTTGTCAATGGAAGGGCGAATGACTGTGTGCAACATGAGCATTGAAATGGGGGCTCGTGGTGGAATGATTGCCCCGGATGAGGTAACCTTTGACTATATGAAAGGCAGACCACATGCGCCACAGGGCGAACAATGGGACAAAGCAATAGCAGATTGGAAAACACTTTATTCTGATAAAGAGGCGGTGTTTGACACGGTCTATGAGTTTGATGCTGCCGATATTGAACCAATGATTACCTACGGCACCAACCCTGGAATGGGCATTGGTATTAGCCAACACGTACCTGAACTCTCTCACCTCAAAGAAACAGAAAAAACCTCCTTTAAAAAATCCCTTGAATATATGAATCTAAATACCGGGCAATCGTTGCTCGGCAAAAAAATAGATTATGTATTTATAGGAAGCTGCACCAACGCCCGTATCGAGGATTTGCGTCTGGTGGCAGACTTTGTCAAAGGCAAACAAAAATCTGCCGATGTAGAAGTATGGATTGTGCCTGGCTCGCAAGCAGTGTTGCGTCAAGCGCAAAAAGAAAGGTTAGACATGGTGTTTAGCGAAGCAGGTTTTAAACTGCGTGAACCAGGTTGTTCGGCTTGTTTGGCAATGAACGAAGACAAAGTGCCTGCGGGTAAATATTGTGTGTCTACCTCGAACCGAAACTTTGAAGGACGACAGGGACCCGGATCGCGTACCTTTTTGGCAAGCCCGTTGATGGCCGCTGCAGCCGCCATCAACGGCAAAGTAGTAGATGTAAGGGCTTATTTATAGAGGTTAGTTCTACTATAGGCAGCAAATCGTGAACGGTTGCCTATTACATCCGAACATTAAATCAATTAAGCATTTAGCCACTTACAACTACTGGTTGCTTGAAGCTAACTGCTTGCGACTATTTTAAAACCAAAAAATTATGAAAGATTCATCATTTGGGTTGTTGCAAACGACTGGAGTGCCTGTAAAGGTAGAAAATGTAGATACAGATCAAATTATTCCGGCACGTTTTCTCAAAGCTATCAGCCGTGAAGGTTTTGGTGAAAACTTGTTTTATGATTGGCGTTATGACAATGAGGGCAATCCCAAACCTGACTTTGTATTAAACCAACCTGGCAACGATGGTCAGGTATTGGTTGGAGGCAAAAACTTTGGTTGTGGCTCTAGCCGTGAGCACGCTGCCTGGGCTATCAAAGACTATGGTTTCAAGGCAGTCGTTTCCAGCTTTTTTGCCGATATCTTCAAAGGCAATGCCTTGAACAATGGGGTGTTACCTGTGCAAGTGTCCGATGCTTTTTTGGCCAGGTTGTTTGACCTGATGGAGCAAGACGCTGCTACCCCTATAGCCATAGATTTAGAGACACAAACTGTGGCAGTGACCAATAAGCAAACGGGTGAAACACTGACCGAAGTTTTTGAAATAAATGAATATAAAAAAATGTGTTTGCAAAAAGGTTACGATGATATAGACTATTTGTTAAGCCTGCAAACCCAAGTAGAAACCTACGAAAAAACAAAGTAGCTACAAGCTGCTAGCGACTAGTTACAAGTGCATTGTATATGACCTGTATTTGCTTGCTAGTGTGTTTTAGCGTTTCCTAAGTATTGACATTATGACGCATAAAAAAATTGTGGTACTTGCCGGAGATGGCATAGGACCCGAAGTAACCAAATGTGCCCGCGAGGTGCTTGAAGTAATAGGCACTATCAGTGGACAAAAATTTGAGTTTGAAGACGCCTTGATTGGGCACTCGGCTATAGAAGCCACTGGAGAGCCTTTGCCCCAAGCCACCCTTGACAAGTGTCAACAAGCCGATGCTATTTTATTAGGGGCAGTGGGACACCCTATGTACGACAACAATCCAGGTGCTAAAGTACGCCCCGAACAAGGTTTGTTAAAGCTAAGAAAATCGCTGGAGTTGTTTGCCAACATTCGCCCCATCAAATTATTTGACGAGTTGTTGCATAGTTCAAGCATCAAGCCTGAAATATTGCAGGGAGTAGATATCTTGTTTTTCAGAGAATTGACCAGCGGTATTTACTTTGGTACACCCCGTGAACGTTCGGCAGATGGAAACTCAGCAATTGATACCTTGGCTTACACCAAAGAGGAGGTAAGACGCATTGCCATAAAGGCATTTAAAGCCGCCAGCCAACGCAACAAAAAAGTATGCTCTGTAGACAAAGCCAATGTATTGGAAACCTCTCGTTTGTGGCGCGAAGTGGTGACCGAGGTTGCCAAAGACTACCCAGAAGTAACCTTTACCCACATGTTTGTTGACAATGCTTCTATGCAGTTGATCCGTGACCCGCGTCAGTTTGATGTAGTGCTTACCGGAAATATGTTTGGCGATATATTGACCGATGAAGCCTCGCAAATTGCCGGATCGATGGGAATGCTTGCTTCTGCCTCTATGGGTGAACAAACCAGCGTATACGAACCCATTCACGGGTCAGCGCCCGATATTGCCGGAAAAGGTATTGCCAACCCATTGGCAGCTATTTTATCAGTGGCACTCATGCTCGATTTATCCTTGGGCATGCCCAACGAAGCTCGCCAGGTAGAGCAAGCCATTGCCGATGTGCTGCGCCAGGGCTACCGTACGGTAGACATTGCTGAAGAAGGTTTGACGCCAGAAAAGCAGTTGAATACTGAACAAATGAGCGAGAAAGTAAAAGAAGTGTTATTGAAAAATAAGTCGGTAGTCAGTAGTCAATAGTCCGTAGCCCTGACAAGGTTCCCCGTAAACGGGATGTCGGCATAGCCTCCACTAGGGACTAGGTGCAAGGTTCTAGGTATACCTTGTTCCCTAAGTAGCTACACTTTTTTTATCACGTTGATTTTCAGTTGCTTACAAAAAGCGTAGTTAAAAGTGGAGGCAACATTTGTGCTTGTTTTTGCAAATATGAGAATTTGTTTGGTGACAATCTTCACCAACTAGTTTTATAAATGTCAAAAAAAAACAAAGCATTGCAGGTAATACCAACTTCCGACTATCAACTTCAACTAAATTAACTAAACAAATACAAGAAAATAATGTCTGATAATAGAGTATATATATTTGATACAACCCTTAGAGACGGCGAACAAGTGCCTGGTTGTCAATTACAAACATCTGAAAAAATTATAGTAGCAAAAACCCTCGAAAAACTAGGGGTAGATGTCATAGAAGCTGGTTTCCCAATTTCCAGCCCCGGCGATTTTCAATCCGTCATAGAAATATCCAAGGCAGTAAGCAATCCCGTGATTTGTGCCTTGACCCGTGCCAACCAGAAAGACATTGAGGTAGCGGTTGATTCATTGAAATACGCCAAACGCAAACGCATTCATACAGGTATTGGAGCATCTGACTACCACATCAAACACAAGTTTCGCAGTACCCGCGAAGACATCATGGAGCGAGGCATAGCTGCAGTAAAGTTTGCCAAAAAATATGTCGAAGACATTGAGTTTTACGCTGAAGACGCCGGACGTGCTGATTTGGAGTTTTTAGCCCGCATGCTCGAAGGTGTCATTGCGGCAGGTGCTACCGTAGTCAACATTCCAGATACTACCGGGTATTGCCTGCCCGAAGAGTATGGCGCTAAGATTAAATATTTGGTAGACAATGTCAAAAATATTGACAAGGCAATCATATCGGTACATTGCCATAACGATTTAGGCATGGCAACTGCTAACTCTATTGCCGGGGTCATTCAGGGAGCCCGCCAAATAGAATGCACCATTAATGGGGTAGGGGAGCGTGCCGGAAACACCTCGCTCGAAGAGGTAGTCATGATTATGAAAACCCACAACGACCTCCACCTTGAAACCGAGATAAAAACTCAAGAGTTGAACTCAACCAGTGGACTCATTTCGCGTTTGATGCGTATGCCTGTACAGCCCAACAAGGCTATAGTAGGGCGCAATGCTTTTGCCCACTCCTCAGGAATCCATCAGGATGGGGTGCTTAAAAGCCGCGAAAACTACGAAATTATCGATCCTGCCGATGTAGGGGTGGCTAGTTCGTCTATTGTGCTTACCGCCCGTAGTGGACGTGCTGCCTTGAAGCACCGCTTGGAGCTATTGGGGCACCAGTATGAGGGCGAAAAACTGGACGAAATCTACCAACGCTTTTTGGTGATGGCAGACGAGCAAAGAGAAATCAGGGATGAAGACTTACTTACTTTGGCAGGTGATGCCACGCTGGCAGATAGCCAAGTAACGCTTAAGTCTTTAAACGTAACTTGTGGTACTACTACCCCAAGTGCTACCATTGAAGTAATTTATCAAGGAGAATTGAAAAAAGGTACAGCCGAAGGCAACGGTCCTATAGATGCCGCAGTAAACGCTTTGCATACTATAGTAGGTCAACGCGTAGCACTCAAAGAAATATTGATACAGACCATTACCAGTGGCAGCGATGATCTTGGTAAAGTGCACGTGCAACTTGGGCGTGATAGCTTGGTATATTATGGTTTTGCTGCCCACAGCGATATTGTACTTGCCGCAGTCAATGCGTACATAGATGCGTTTAATAAGGTACCTGTGAAGGTAGAGGCGTAGTAAACTTGAAGATGAAATGAGGCGCAAGCGTTTTTCGTTTGCGCTTTTTTTTGGAAAAAGTACACTACATAAATCTCAATTTAAACTTGCTTCAATCATAGATAACGCTCCGTTAGCCAATGGAGTGCCTAGCCAAGCAAATTCAACTGATTGGTTTCCTATTTCAAAATATTTAGCTTGAACTTTCTACAACGGCACACGCGGGGACGACGTGCGCCAACGGCGGTGGTTTTGCTGGCGCAATCTCAATAATAGGTTAATACTAAGCTTGAACCAGTGAGGAGCATTCCTGCTGTCAGAAAAAGTTTGAACCATTACATATAACTATTTTTATTCTATTCCTGTAGTTTCATCACCTTTTTGTTTCTTACGATAGATTTTCAACTCATTTTTTTCTATATCGTCCATACTTCCCACATTATTTAGGTACTTTCCATCCTCCCTTCCTATAAATAAAACATCATTAATCATCATTTGAAGGTCACTGTCATTTGTTAAACCTTCTTTTGCAAATGCTGAAATTTTTTTGAGTAAATCTAACTTTTTATCCATTAAATCGGCTTCTTTATGTTTATTCTCTAATGCTTTGCCATCCCTCTCAAGCCTTTTTATGTCCATATCTAAATCTCGGCTCTCTTTTCTTTCTTCTTTCGTCTCTATAATGTCACTTTCTTTATTTAATTTTTCTGTCTGGGCTTTTATTTTATTTACCTCCTCAATTGGCTTTTGAACTTTTTCAGCCATTATGCCATCTTTGACATTCTCTAGAATTTGTTTTACCTCTTCTTTTGCAGCCTCACTTTTAAAAATAGCTTTAATCTGTGCCCAAAAGCTACCCTTTCCCCAGTCTTGAATATAGAGACTTACATCTTCTATTTGGCTGAGCGCTTCTACAAATGTCCACAAAGAATATAAAACCTCGTTGGCAGGAGTAAAACTATCTTGAAACGTTATCCTAATATCCCACTCAAATCCTTCAAATGCCATAGAACTCCAATAATCATTGATTCTTTGGCTTATCGGTGTATTAATTTTCCACTTTCTATATTCTTCAATGCCTTTTGTAAGCAGCAAATGAAGTCCCAAGTCACCAAATCTAACTAGAGTAACAGCTTCAACTATAGTTTTAGCAATAATATCATATTCATCTTGGGGGTGATGTTCAATCTCAACAATCTTATGGTGAACAATACCATGTCGACTAGTATATATCGTCATTGAGGTTTCGTCCATGATATTTTTCAACTCCTTTTCTTTGTCTATGCGATACTCTTGCAATGCCCGTTTATCTTGTCCTTGAGGGTGAAAGTATTCAAAGTATTTTTTATTATCAAAAAGGTAGTTTTTTGATATTTGTTGTATGAAGGTATTAAGAGCAAGTAAATTATAAACAAATGCATTGCTAAAAGCTTCTATTCTGATATACCTCTTGAAAATAGGTAACCATTGCTTTAGTATATTCATAGTTTCTGTATTGATGATTATACTTCTGTTTAAATCAATGTTTTTATTGGTCTCAGTAATGGGTTTAAAACCCTGCACTTTCAGTGCAGAACTTTAGTATTGCGAAAAAATCTATTA
>NZ_CANLRP010000180.1 GCF_947493425.1 uncultured Microscilla sp.
TTGGTCTAAGAGCGACACTGATTGCTACTTTCGTAAATGCAAATGCTGCTTAAAACACTTTCGCAAGAAGTCTATTGATCGAGGCGTTTATCTCGGCAGGTGTATCTTTTATTTGTTGGGCAAAAGCAATCACCTCCAGCTTTGTATCTATAGCTTTCTCAAAGCCTCCTTTTTGTTTGTGCAAATCGCCGCTCTGAATCAGGGCTTCCATTGCCTTGGAGTAGTTATTACCCTCCTTGTGTGCTTTATACAGTTGTTGGTGCAAGGCAATTGCCTGCGCATAATTACGTGTTTGGGTATGAAAAAGCGCCAGGTACTCCATTGTTTGTAGTTGTTGTGTCCGGGTAGCATGTTTCTTTTCCAACCGATAAGCCTGTTCATAGTAAGCAATGGCCTTTTTATACACATCATTTTTTTTGTATTCGAGTCCTATTTGCTTAAGCAATGCAATTTTATTTAGCTCATCTTTGGTTTGATTGAGCTGGGTAAGCAACTCGGTGACCTTAGTGTTTTGAGCACTGATCATGGCAGGTGTACACCCCAGCCATAAGATCAAAAAACATACAGCAAAATTTTTCATAATTTATTCTTCTTGTAATTGTACCAAGTCCATTACCTGACGCCTGACTTAGTTGAGCTATCGCATTATCAACCCCAAAAGTTATAAGTCTACCCCAAACCCAAACAGCACCATTGGGCGTATTCTATCAGTATGAAAATGCTGTGGCTGGTTGTTGCTCAGCAGGTTACGGGCATTGACAAACAAATGCACCTGGTCTTTGAGTACATAGTTTATCTTAATATTGATCAGGGCTTGTTGTGGAATGACTGCCTTAGGAGCATCAGCAAGGTTAAGAGGTGTGCCAGGGGGAGCCATTACACTTCCGTAAAAATTGTGACTGCCAAACACAAAAGCATTCAGGTATATTTGCAAACCCGATAAGGGTACATAAAACACATTAAGCCCCCCATAAAAAGCAGGGGTACCCTCATGAGGTAAATCAGATGTATCTAAATAGCTTTGGGTACTGTCATAACTTGGGCTGCGGTTCGAAGGCGAAAAGTTTTTGAGGTTGGTTTGTTGCAATGTAACAAATGGGGTAATCTTGAGTCTGCTAAAACTCAGATTCATGCTTAAGGTGGTACCAACTTGCTCTACCCTAAGCGGCATATTGGTTCGCCTAAGTATTTCTTCTATAAAAGGAGGGTTGGGCTGAGGGCCATTGCTTACCGAAGTAGTAAAGTTGGTAGTAGACGAAGCAAAAACTTCTACATTTCATAAAACACGGTTGTTAAGTTTACCCCTATAGCCCAATTCTATCATATCTTGGGTGATAGGTTCTACATCGGGTACTCCCTGGTTGGTGACTTTGAAACCATCAAAGCCTGGTGGAGCAGCAATAGGAGGGGTTACACTAATATTTACCTTGTTATTGTATAAAAAAGACCCCGTGTTGGCGCGTCCATACAGCAATCTAAAAAAATGCTTCTCGGTGGGTTTATAAGCCAATATTGCCTGGTAGTTGAGGTAAATCTGGTTAGGAAACTTAAATTTTTCTGCCCTTATACCTCCTATGATTCGCCATTTTTTAGCCAGTTTATAGTCTAGTTTTACTCCCCCAGCATAAGTAAACGATGTGGCATTGTCTTCCAGTAACTGATCTTTTCCAGTACTGAGGTCTTCTTTATAATCTACAAACCTCACCGCAGCCGAAGGGGTAAGTGTCAGGTTTTTGATAGGTTGAAAGTCATACTCAGTAGTAGCGTCTAATACCCGGTAGTTGTAAGGAGCCAGTAACGAAAAAGTACCGTCTCTGCCCCACCAATACGACGCATAAGTTTTAAGTCGGTGAACTGTACTATTCAAAGTAACATAAGCATTTCTACTTTGATTGTACTCCATAGGTATACGCCCTCCACCCGATACCCGATGGGCTACATTATTGGCAAGGCCAGCACTTAGGTCAAAAGATATTTTACTGGAAGGCTGGTAGTTGAGGTAAGCATTGAGCCCATACTTCTGCAGTGAAATGCCAGGGTTAGGGCTAGTAGTTTCTCTGAGTTGAGCATCGGGTAGTAGTGAGTCCAGCGGCACATAATCGTTGGTGAGGTCGTCAAAGTATAAATTTTCCCGTTCGCGGTTTTGATAATTTGATGATAACTGAAAGTTGAGTTTAGGGCTAAGCCGATACCCGATTATTGTATTGAGTAACAGGGTGTTCATTGTACCAGTTTGCGAGCTTAGATTTACATCAAGGTCTTTATAACTGCTTTTTTTGCGGGTAATAAAGTGAATCACCCCACTTACTGCATTGGCTCCATACAGGGTAGAGGCTGGACCCCGCACTACTTCTATGCGTTCAAGGTCTTGTATATCTATAGGTAGTAAATCCCAGAAAATTCCCCCATTCAAGTGATTGTATACCGGGCGGTAATCAATCATTACCAAACTAGTGGTTTGGGTTACGTTGGCGTCTATCAGGGCGGCATAGGCTGGCACATAGTCAAGCCCTCTTATGTGCACCGAATAATTTCCGTTATTGGTTTCGCGCACCATTACACCTGGTACCAGACGTAATGCTTCTATTACTGAGGTAGCTCCTGAGGCAACGATTTCTTCGCGGGTAATCACCGAAGCAGCCAATGGTGCTTCAAACAAACGCTCACTTTTTTTAGATGCACTGACAATATCCACCCCTGCCTTGTTGCGTAGTGGTAAACCTAGTATTTCGTTTACCGACGACAAGTAAATGGAGTCAGTTTGTGCCTGTAGTGGCAGGGCATAGAGTAAAAAGCCAAAAAAACAAAATACTTTTTTCAACATCATAGATCGTAAGTTTGTAATGGAGTGTTTAGCAAAAAAAATGCTTGACTTTGTAAAGATATAGTTTGAGTAATAGCTGGTATAGTGTAATTAATCGACAGATAATGCCAAGGCAAGGAATGAGGGTTTCAATATAGTTAATATATGATAATACTACGTGAATTTTGTACAAACAGGCTGCAAAATTTGCCTATACTTTGAGACCAATCACCAAAATATCATCCCTTTGGTCAGCGTCTCCCTTAAAATCGAACATGGCTTGTTTTAATGCCTCCTTTTGTTGGTCGAGTGGCTCGTTGGCAATGCGCATCATCACTTGTTGCAAACGTTTATTACCAAACGACTTTCGTTTGACATTGGCAGTATCTACAAAGCCATCGCTCATCAAGTACCATACATCGTTGGAGTGCAAAGTAATGGGTTGGTTGGTAAAAGTGCGCTTGGCTTCATGCTGAAACCCACCTATAGACACCCTATCGCCCTTGATTTTCAGCAGTTGCCCGTTTTTAAAATACAGTAAGTCTCTTTTGGCACCAGCAAAAACCACCTCAGTAGTACCGTTTGACCCCGCCACAAAACTACATAAGCATACATCCATACCGTCGGTGTTTGACTCATCTTCTTGTTTGAGCCCTTTTCTTACTTCCTGGTGCAGGCGTTCCAGTATAAGGGCAGGGTCATATATGCCTTTTTCATTGACTGTTTCGTTGAGCACCGAGTTGCCAATCATACTCATAAACGCACCTGGTACCCCGTGTCCGGTACAGTCAACCACTGCCACTAGTTTTTGTGCTTTGTGTTCGGCAAACCAATAAAAATCGCCCGAAACGATGTCTTTGGGGTAAAAAATAATAAAATGCTCTTTAAAGTGATGACTGAGTTGGCTGGTAGAAGGCAACAACGCTTGCTGGATATTGCTGGCATATACCATACTTTTTCTCATTTGCTGGTTTTGGTGATCGAGCTCTTTGCTTTTTTGGTCGGCAAAATCACGTTGAGTGGCAAGTTCTTCTTGCTGCTGTTGAAGCTCCTCATTTTGGGTCAAAATTTCTTCTTGTTTGGCATTGATCAGGCTATTTTGTGACAATACCTTTTTTCGACTTCTGTAGGCCATCACGAGCCCTATTACTACTGCCAAAAAAGCAAGGGTGCCCAACGAGATAATCCAAAGGCCGTATTTGCGTACCTTTTGAGCTTCTTCTAAGCGTACCTCCTTTAGCTTACGATCTTTCTCTAGCAAAGCAATCTCTTTTTGCTTTTCTTTCTTTTCTATGGCTTGTTTTTTCAGGACTAACTCCTGTAAAGCCTTATTTTTTTTCAATAGGGTAATTTTTTGCCTCTGTTTTTCTGCCAGTGCCTGTTGTTTGGTAAACTGCAGCAATTGTTCCATTCGGGCTTTTTCAGCTTGTTGACTCTTAAAACGCTCTTCCTGTAGTTGTTGGTTTTTTTTGAGCAATTCCAGCTCTTTGGTGCGTAGTTTAAGATCACTGGCTTTTTTTTGGGCTTCTATTTTTGCTTGTTTCAAGGCAAGCGCCTGCCTCTCTTTATCTTTGAGCAACAGCTTCAATTCATTTTCTTTTTGTGCTATATTCATTCTGTTTTGCAACAATTGCTGTTTTTTTTTGTTGTTGTGCTTGTTGCTGGGTAGTCACAGCCTGATTATATAACTGAAGATACTTTTTGGCTTGTGGGTAGTTCTCTTCTTTCTGATAAGCATTTGCCAATAACTGATAGCTGGTAGTCAGTAACTTGTGAGCGTTAGTCGAGTGTTTGGCATCGTTTACCAGTGGCGTGGCAATATTTACTGCTTCTTGGGCGTAGTCAATGGCCGAAAAGTTTTTGTTGTAAATATATTGGTAAGCAGCCAGGTGATTGTACAAGTCAGCAGTAAGCAGTGCATCTTTTTGTTCTTTCGCCAAATCGATGGCTTTGTAATAGTTAATTTTTGCTTCCTTGGGTTGGTCGAGGTGTATCAAAATCACCGCGATATTAGTCAATAGCTTGATATGGCGTTTGCTTCCTTCTGCATCATTTCCCAAAGTTTGTTTGCTTATTTTCAAGGCTTGGTTGTAATAGTCCAGCGCCGTATCATATTGCTTTTGTTGTTTGTACAAAAAGCCAATATTGTTGTAGGGTTCTACCAAAGCTATTGGCTCCATTTTATCTTTGTATTGTATAATGGCTTCATTATAAGCAATTGCCTGCTTGTTTTGTCCATTGCGTTGACTCAATGCAGACAACTTCCTGAGGGTAGTAATTATTTCGGGTGTGTTGTCCAGACTTTTGTAAATCTGTAAAGCCTTGGTTGCCCAGCGGATTGCCTCCGTTTTTTTATTATACTGACTATAGATCAAACTAACCCGTTGCGCATTGGTAGCGGCTTGTGTAGGAGCAACGTTAGATTTTACCAAAAGGTAATAGCTCAGGGCTTTGTCATATATTTGCCAATGGTAATAAAGGTCTCCCAACGCCTGATTTGCCTCGTTGATCAAGTAGGTGTTTTGGATATTTTTAGCAATAATTTGTGCTTGCAGGTGGTGTTCCAATGCATTAGGGTATTGTTGTTTTTGCATATAAGCCCGCCCCATCAACAGCAAGGCTTTTGCTTGAACAATTGGCTTTTGTTTGGTCACCAGGGTGAGCCCTCGTTGGGCGTGCAACAAGGCATTATCTGCTTGGTTTTGCTTAAGTTCAAGCGTGGCAAGCTGAAGCAATAACTGGCATTTTTTTGTTCGATCAGTAGTAGTTTTAATTTGTTGGCGTAAAGCATCTTTGGTTTGTGCCTGCATGGTGCCACCAAGCAACATAAGCCAAACCAATGGGTTGGCAAATATGATATGTAAAAAAAAGTTTCTCATTAGAACGAAAGTCTTAAAGTGCCATAAAAAGCCCTACCTGCCCTTCCGGGGATAGAGTTGATGTTGCGTCTGATATACTCAGGATAGTGTACCTGGGCATTGAGCAGGTTGCGGGCATACACCTCTAGAAAAACCGAATATAAGCCATTAAACTGAAACAACGAGGCAAGGTTGAGGCGTAGGTTGGCACTTAAAAAATGAAAAGCCTCTGGCGTTGGGTTGACCATTTGTTGGGCGTTTATATCGGTTCCTTTGCCAAAGTAACTATGGTATATACCCAGCGAGCCATACCGTGGCAAACGGTAACTTAAGCCAGCTTTTGCCATTAGGTTGGGCATACCGGTTACAGTAGCTGTTGTATTTTCACCTTCCCAAAAAAACGATGCATTTACATTGAGCGATAAATTGTTGGCAAACTGCCTTTTCCCTTCCGGTTCTATGCCCTGAGTATTGATGCTTCCCTCGTTGATGTACTTGGCTACCGACACTCCATCAATCACCAAGAGGCTATCGCTGGGACGGCTCCGTCTGATAAGTCTATTGCCAGTACTGTTAAAGTAAGTCAGCGTTCCAAGTAGTTTGCCTGGTATCTCCCGGTATATTTGAGCTTCTATAGTGGTGATTGTTTCAGGGGCAAGGGTAGGATCGCCGTAAGCCGATCTCGATTTTCTGAACCGTTCGCTGATAGAGGGTGACCTAAAAGCTTGTCGGAACATCAGCTTGGCACCAAAATTTTTGCTAAAATTACTAATTAACGCTAACCTGGGTACAATGTCTATAGGCGTGCCAGGTGCTTTGTTGAGTTGCCCACCCGCTACTATTTTTAGGTAGCTAAACGGGTGATAACTGGCTTGGGTGTATACCCCCCAGAATATTTCCTGGCTATTGGGCACAAACACAAAAGGATTGGGGTTGGGCACAGGGTTATTGAAAATGTCATAGTCAGACCCATCAGCATTGAGCACGGGTTGGGTGCCGTAGCCTTGGCGGTAGTTGGCCACTCCTCCCAATATTACCTCTGTTTTTTTTACCCAAATTCAAAAATGTTGTATTTTCTATCAGCACATCATTAGACCCTGCCTGGCGTGAAACGTCATTGGCCTCGATATAAAAGAAACGAAAATCATAGCGATTGTAAGTAACATTGGTTTGATTACTGATTTTTGACGAAAGGCGAAGGTCGTAGCCTGCATCTAAAAACAGGCGGGAAGAATAAGAGCGGTAGTCGTCGTAAGGGCGGTTAATGCTTGAGCCAAATTGGGGGGAGTTTCCTATGGTAGCTTGTTCATTTACGCCGTAATATCCCTGTAGGGTAAAGTTACCATAGTCGAGCTTCATTTGTCCCCCCAGGCCTTTTTGTAGCATTTGAATGGTGCGTGTAGTGCCATTTTCGTCGATGGCTGTAAAGTCCCAACCTTTGTCATCTACATAGTTTAAGCCCCAGCTCAAGGTAGCATCTTTTGCCGAAATGCCTCCCGAAAAATTGGTTTGAAAACGTTGGAAAGCTCCATACGAGATACTTTGGTCAAACTTACGGGCTTCTTTTCCTTTTTTGGTGATGATATTGATGGCTCCCGTAAACGCTGACGTGCCATACAAAGTAGAGCCTGGGCCCTTGAGTAGTTCTATTCGATCAATGGTATTTAACGGAATCATGCTATAAATTGCGCGGTTTTCACCCAAAAACAAACTTTCCCGCATGGGGCGTCCATCCAGCAATATCAACACCCGGTTGTTGTACTGTGCGGTGTTGTCGCCCCTGATAGATACCATATTATTGGGGTAGGCATAAGTGCTCAAGACGTATATACTGCTCAACCTGTCTAGTACATCTACCAACGACAAAGCCCCAAAAGCCTCTATTTCTTTCTGAGTGACTACTGAGATAATACCTGCTGCTTCAGTAATTCTTTCGGCTTTTTTAGAGGTAGTAGTTACACTATTGTTGTTGTTTTTTGATAGTTTCATCACCTCATTTGCCGACGAGGTGAAAAATGCTGATTTGTGGCTGGAGTCGGTTTGTGCGGTAGCGGTAAGCATCACTGCCTGACTGATAATAAATGTGATAATTAACCACCAGTGCGATTTATATGCCATCATATACAGAGTTTATGGTGTAGCAGGAGAGTTATTTTTAGGCAGGTAAAGCAAAAGTTATGCATAGGCTTTTGCCAATAGATGATTTATCGGGTAAAATCTAATTTTGGGGTTTGTAAAAAAGGATTTTATTATAATTATTAAAGGGCTTTCAATTACTCAATTGCTCCGTTTTTAGCGAAATATATAAACAAAATTGTTTGCCAAACAGCAGGATAATTGTTGCTTTACAACCCTAAAAGCTTTGTGTTTGCCTCAAAATAACCTTATTACAGTAGCGTATGATCATTTAGATATTTAATTAAGTACAAAGTTAGGTGATTGCACGAGACAAAGGACTGTAAGACAGGTTTTCGCTGTGAAAGCTGTATTTTTGCAAATACCGACAAAAAATGTTGCCTGTACTTTTTATGCGGCTTTTTTATAAAACGTTTACGTTTTAGCCATAAAACGACTTTTAACCTGTTGACTCTCTGGCCTAAAATTGAAGACAGAATTATTAATTGTTGATTTTCTATTTAATTTTACCCCATCTGTAAAACTTTTAAGGTAAGAATACCGATGTACTCAAGTGATGATATGAGACAGTGAAACCTACTTGGGTAAGCAAAATGAGTAGTTTTGCTAATAATAATAACATTAGGCTTCTTGAGTGTTTATATTTTTGGCAAATTTTATATATTTGTGTAGTCTAAGGAATGGTACCAAAATAAATACGCATTCTTAACCTCATCTTTTGAGGCTATACGTTGTTAAAAAATAGCCGAATAGCGATGCTATTAGCCGATCATCCCTCAAGCTCGCTCAATATCCACTGGATATTGCCGTGCCGCGTATAGCAACAAAATATTTTAGCGTTACTATAGAAATTTATTTTTACACCATTCCTTAGGAATTGTTCAAAAATAAATTTACACTCTGAGGGGTGATTTTTCGCCTTGATACTTCGTTATTTTTATTGCCCGTAGCGCTGCTATGGGCGCAAAAAATAGCCTCGTCTCAAAACAAAACCTCTACCTCAAGAATGGTAATTTAATTTCTCACCATTCCTTAGCAATTTGCCAAAGTTTTTGGAGACACTATGAAGTTGAAAATAAAAGACGCAAAAAGAAAATAAAAAATGAGTAAGTATACAGAAGATAATATAAAAACCCTTGACTGGCGCGAGCATATTCGTAAACGTCCTGGTATGTACATCGGGAAGTTGGGCAATGGATCGGCGCATGATGATGGCATTTATGTGTTGGTCAAAGAGATTTTGGACAACTCTATAGATGAACACATGATGGGGTTTGGTAAAAAAATAGAAATCAAACTCGAAGAGAAAAGAGTGGTAGTGCGCGATTATGGAAGGGGGATTCCACTAGGAAAAGTAATAGACTGTGTGTCTAAGATCAATACTGGAGGAAAGTATGACTCTGATGCTTTCCAAAAATCGGTAGGTTTGAACGGAGTAGGTACCAAAGCAGTAAATGCTTTGTCGGCTTACTTTAAAGTACAGTCTTTTCGCGACGGTGAAACCAAAGTGGCAGAGTTTAACCAAGGGGTCATTGCCAATGATGAACCTATTGCCAAAACATCGGAGCGCAATGGTACATTGACTATTTTTGAGCCTGATAATGATGTTTTTGTCAACTATAAATACAACCCTGATTTTTTAGAAGATCTCATCTGGAACTATGCTTTCTTAAATGCCGGGCTTAAGATCAAGTTCAATGGCAAAGAGTATTTTTCTGAAAATGGGTTACTTGATTTATTGCGCCTCAAAACCAGCAAAACCAATATTCGTTACCCTATTATTCACCTCAAGGGCAATGACATTGAAGTAGCACTGACCCACTCAAACCAATACGGTGAAGAATATTATTCGTTTGTAAACGGGCAAAATACTACCCAGGGAGGAACCCACCTGTCGGCTTTTAGAGAAAGCGTGGTAAAGGTAGCGCGCGATTTTTATGGCAAAGATTTCGAATCTGCCGATGTGCGGGCATCTATAGTGGCCACCGTGAGTATAAGGGTGCAAGAACCCGTGTTTGAGTCACAAACCAAAACCAAGCTAGGGTCTCAGCAGGTGGCTCCGGGAGGCTTGAGCATTCGGGCATTTGTCAATGATTTTATCAAAACTGAGCTCGACAACTATTTACATCGTAACCCCGAAGTAGCCAAGGCAATCGAAGCGCGTATTTTGCAGTCGGAGAAAGAGCGCAAAGAGATTTCAGTGATTAAAAAACTTGCCAACCAAAAAGCACGTAAGGCAAATTTACACAACAAAAAGCTGCGTGACTGCCGGGTACATTTTATTGACCAGAAAAAAGACAATCGTTACGAAACTACCTTGTTTATTACCGAGGGAGACTCGGCGAGTGGTTCTTTGACCAAAGCCCGCGATGTGCAAACCCAGGCAGTATTTAGTTTGCGGGGTAAACCACTCAACTGTTATAAATTAACCAAAAAGGTAGTATACGAAAACGAAGAGTTTAATTTACTACAGCACGCTCTTGATATTGAGGATGGCATAGAAAACCTTCGCTATAACAAAATTGTGATTGCTACTGATGCCGATGTAGATGGTATGCACATTCGTTTGTTATTGATGACTTTCTTTTTGCAGTTTTTTCCTGATGTGGTCAAGCAGGGGCATTTGTACGTATTGGAGACACCTTTGTTTAGAGTGCGCAACAAGAAAAAAACAGTGTATTGCTACAGCGAAAAAGAAAAACAACGTGCGATAAAATCTTTGGGAAGCAAGCCCGAAATTACTCGATTTAAAGGTTTGGGTGAGATTTCTCCCGATGAGTTTGGGCAGTTTATCGGGTCAGATATGCGCGCCGAACCGGTAAGTTTGCGCTCTGAAACTTCTATAGATGATGTGCTTGCTTATTATATGGGTAAAAATACAGCAGATCGACAAAAGTTTATTGTGGATAACTTAAGGGTGGAGAATGACACTGTAGAAGGCGAAGCTTTAGAAACAGAAACTGCTTAATTCTAGGACACTTAAGTAAAAAAACGGTGGGTAGCTTTGGGTTGCCCGCCGTTTTTTTGTGCCTATTGGGTAAGCAAAGTAGCCACTACAATCTCAGACAGGTCGGTTTTTATTTCATAGTATATTTTAAATGCCCCATCTATTCGGTTGTCATCGGTAATGTCAGGAAAACGAATATAAGAACTGCCCTTGCCCGGAGGCCAGGCTGCCGATGAAATCTCAAAGGCAAAATTACCATTATTAAACCCTATTTTGGTAATATTGAGCGTGTTGGTTTTGCCACTGGTGAGCCTTGCTGTCATAAAAGACCCTTTAACAATGTTACCTGTGGCAGGGTCTAATTGGGCAATGACTGAAGCCTTGGGACCTCCACCACTGCCATAACTATTCATATACACCCCACTAAAAGCATCAGCATTTATTTGTTTTTTGGTGATGTAGCCTGCATCATTACTGCCCCCATCTACCGTAAACACCACCCAGGGTACATTGTTGGCATCTACCGTAACCAGTACAGCCCTGCCATCTACTCCGGTATTTTCGTAGGTTACCTTCCACAGTTGATTGCCTTGTCCATCTTTTTTTATTACATAAGGGTTTTGGTTGTTACTGCTTGCCTGGTCAAAACCCACTGTGTATTGGTTGTTTTGGGCATCCGTTGCTTCGGTATTGCCGGTAAGCGTTGTTGTATTTCCTCCACCAGCCACTGGGTCTACTATATCGTCTTTTTTGGCGCAAGCCAGCACGCCTACCAATAAGATCAGCAAATACAAAGTGTTGTACAATGATTTTGTCATATAAACAGATTTATTTGGGGTAATGGACTTGATTTGCTACCCAAAAACCAGACTTTAAACTTGGTGAGGCATTGGTGGAGCAAACTCTTCTTATGTTATTCGAGTCTAGCCTTTTTTTGTTTCCAGAAAGGACTGTTTTATCAAGCAGTTTTTATCTTTAAATATGTCCTGGAAGAAAACTGATTGTTGATTATTTATGGTGTAAACAGTTATTTGTACAGGTAAATTACAGTAGATGGATATGGAAAAAAACAATAAAATGCGTAATATGCTGGCTTAAATCAAACTTTTGTTAGAATACAGATGTCCAATAAAACCCAATCCCAAAAAAGAAACAAGCTTATTCAAAAAGTTGGAGCCTACCTGCAATCAAAAGGACAAGACTATATAGAAGTTTATTTTTTGGCGAATGCCAGTTATAAAGTCAACTTGAAAGTAATAGGCGATCAATTCAAAGCTTTTTTAAATGAGGAAAATATACGTCAAATAGATGAAATTGATTACTCTAGTGTGAAGCAAGCCCTTGTAAAGGAGGACGATAAGCGCAACCTGGAGTATAATCAAAGCCTTATTCAAGAAGCAATTGAAAGTAGTGAGGGTATAGACCTCAACCCACTGTGTTGTGGATACCTTGGCCCTTGCAACAACCCCACCCGAAGCACCCAAAGGTACAATGCGTATGCGGCATTGTTTGTGAAAACCAGCGATTTGAAAGGTTTGTTTGCCCAAAACAATTTGACCCCTACCAAGTCATTTCTATCTATCAATGATTTAGTAACTTTGTGTTGGTCATTGTTAAAAGATGATACCTTTATAGCAGAAGTGAGCCCTCAAGAAAAAGAAGTCATGCAGTCAAAGAAAGATATTTTATTAGAAAAAAAGCGTCTAAGGAATCAACTGATTCAACTAATTGGGGAACACCTCCAGGCAAAAGGGCAAAGCCATATAACAGCGTATTTCTTAGCGGTTGCCAACTATCAGGTGAGTTTGAAAGTAATAGGCGATCAATTCAAAGCTTTTTTAAATGAGGAAAATATACGCCAAATAAATGAAATAGATTACTCTAGTGTGAAACAAGCCCTTGTAAAGGAGGACGATAAGCGCAACCTGGAGTATAATCAAAGCCTTATTCAAGAAGCAATTGAAAGTAGTGAGGGTATAGACCTCAACCCACTGTGTTGTGGATACCTTGGCCCTTGCAACAACCCCACCCGAAGCACCCAAAGGTACAATGCGTATGCGGCATTGTTTGTGAAAACCAGCGATTTGAAAGGTTTGTTTGCCCAAAACAATTTGACCCCTACCAAGTCATTTCTATCTATCAATGATTTAGTAACTTTGTGTTGGTCATTGTTAAAAGATGATACCTTTATAGCAGAAGTGAGCCCTCAAGAAAAAGAAGTCATGCAGTCAAAGAAAGATATTTTATTAGAAAAAAAGCGTCTAAGGAATCAACTGATTCAACTAATTGGGGAACACCTCCAGGCAAAAGGGCAAAGCCATATAACAGCGTATTTCTTAGCGGTTGCCAACTATCAGGTGAGTTTGAAAGTAATAGGCGATCAATTCAAAGCTTTTTTAAATGAGGAAAATATACGCCAAATAAATGAAATAGATTACTCTAGTGTGAAACAAGCCCTTGTAAAGGAGGACGATAAGCGAAATTTAGAGAGGAACCGAGTACTTATCCAACAAGCAATTAAAAATAAGGTAGGCGTAGATCTAAACCCTTTGTGTGCTGGATATCTTGGTTCTCATAAGAGCCCCACCAGAAGCACTCAAAGGTACAATGCGTATGACAATTTGTTTTTTAAGACCAGTGATTTGAGTGAACTTTTGGCAAAAAATGGTTTGAGCTATTCAAAACCATACATCTCGATTAATGATTTGCTGATATTGTATTGGTCTTTGTTGAAAAATGGTGGAATAAAGCTGAAAAAAGAAGCTGATGTAGCTGAAACAATGCCCCAGGCTTTATTACCCACTAATAATGATGAGGTAAATGAGCAACCCGCAGAAGCACTAGAGGCAGAACCAGCCAAGCCAGTGGTAGACATACATCAGCCATCTGAACTACAACTTGGTGTGGTAGAAGCTTTAAGGTGTGTTGATTTTGCTGATGTAGTTGGTTACTTTGACGCTTTAGACCCTATAGTACCCGCCAGGTTTCTTGCAACATATAATCAAGTCAGGCAACAGTATATACTTCATGGAGTTAGTGGAGAATACTTTGGTCGTCTCAAGGTGTTTGCGCGCAGTTTATTGCAAGGGTAAGTCCTATGAATATTTGATCTTTATTTTGAAGCCTTTAAAAATGATTTTATTGAGTAACTCTGGTAACGGTACAAAAGTTGATTTTTTTTCTCCTCCAATGCAACCTTTAGACCAGAGGCAAGTGTCTGATTGTTACACCCACATAAAAAACTAAAAATAGTTATCCATGTATTTTGTAACTTTACCAAAACCATTAGATCATATAACCTTAAAATTCATGAAAAATATTAAATATTTACTTTGGGTCATTACCCTGGTGTTTTGCGTCCTTACTTTTTATAGCTTTTCGAGCCAGGCACAAGGCAGTGTGGTGGCTCAGGTTGACACAAGTTATGCTGGCATAAAAAACGTAGAAATCAAAGCCCGCTTTTGTCGAGTAGAAATAGGCGCAGTAGACAATACTGATAAGGTGTCTTTTTTTGGCGACATTACCGGAAACTACAGCAAAGGGGCATACAAGTTTATGCACCAAAAGGTAGGCAATACCCTTAAGGTATGGCTGGATGGAAAATCTTTTAAAATAGGTTTTTCTATCATTTCCAAGAGCAAATTAATGTTTAAAATACCTAAGGGTACCAATGTAGTAGTACAAAATACGTCGGGCAGTGTGTATGGTGTAGGACTCAACGGAGCCATTACCCACCTTGCCGCCAACTCAGGTAGCGTAAAAGCCGCCAATATCAACTCACCTAAAGTATACATCAAAACCAGCTCTGGTAGTATAAAGACAGAAAACATCAGCGGCAAAAACATAGAGTTTAAGTCATCTTCGGGTAGTATCAGAGCTGAGAATGTGAGCGGACAAACGCTCATTGCCCAGAGTAGTTCGGGGGGGCAACGTTGGGCAAACGTCACCGCAGAGTTTACCACTCAGGCAAATTCGGGAGGTATCAGAGTAACCGGTGTCAAAGGAAATACCAGCCTTAGAACCTCTTCGGGGTCTATCAAGGTAAGCAACCTGACGGGTAACCTTAAGGCCAAGGCGAGTTCGGGTGGGGTATATCTTAAAAACGTACAAGGTACTTTGAATGTACGTGCGTCATCGGGCAGTATCAAAGGGGATGAAATATTGCTTACGGGTAACTCAGACTTTGAAAGTCGATCGGGAGGCATTAAAATGAGACTTAAAAATGACCTTAAAAAGTTAGACTTTGACTTAAGGGCTAGTTCGGGCAGCCTGCGCATAGGAGGGCAACGTTCGGGCAAACGTTTTGTGCTCAGAAATGGCAATCGTATTTTAGTTACAGGTATTAGCCGTTCGGGTAGTCAACGTTATGTGTCTTTTGACGAAGGAAAGTAACCAGTGCTACCTTGGAATTAGATTTCATAAAAAAAGCCCACTACTGACCATTGTCTGTCAGCGGTGGGTTTTTTGTGTAACTAAAGCCTTATAAAAGACTAACGACCTAAATTTTATTTACCTTTTGGGTTCAGAATGGCCTCAATGCGTGCTACTATATCCTGGTAATGGTATTTAGTCATCGAATCGCTGCTGGTACTGGCAGCGCGGCGCGCTAGGTTCTTAATTTGAGTCAGCTCACCACGGGCAATAGGACGAATGTCTGATTGGCTTACATCTACCTTTGAGTAACCCATAAAACTCAACAAAGCACGGTTCTTTACAGGAGCTTGTTCTTTAGTCAGTAAGTGCTCCAGTTGCTCTACATGGGCACGTTGCAAGTTACGGCGGTAAGTCCCTGTTTTGCCTCCATTTTTGGCTTCACTCCAAATGCCATCGCGTAAATCTTTGCACATATCTATAATCTTATAAGCCTGGTTGCCATTCAACGTTTCGTTTTCGATGAGGCGCGCCAAGCGACTAAAATCAAGCAATTGGGTCAACACCCTTACTTGTGCCACACGAATACGGTTGATAATCCCATCGGCTTCTACCTTAGCCAATATGTCTTTGCGAATCATCCAGGTTGGCGTTTTAAAAGCCTGAGCAATCAAAAATTTCAGGGCTTTTTTCTGGTGGGATTTAGGCACATGGATATATACATCACCTTTCTGGTCGGCTGTTTTATAGTACTCATATACTCCCCCAACATTGGTAGCAACGTGCCCCATATAGCGACTCCATTGCCCCAATATTTGTCCATAAAGCTCTTTCAGCGTTTCGTAACTTTCTCCTTCTTTATAAGTCCACTTTACTAGATTGTTCATAATGCGCTTAAGGTTGGCAATGCCATAACTACTGGCTTTTACTGCATCATCACCTAAATCTTCGGTTTGGGCTGATGGATCGCGTGGACCAAACATTTGACGTCCAAAACGATAGTTTTTATCACCTGCTTTTTCTTTGATCCATTGGTTCAGTACCACACGTTCTTCTTCAGCAGTTTTGTCTAAAATAGGACGGTATCCCCAGCGAATAGCGTATATGTCGTAAATACCAATGTTGGGCATCAACGAAACCCCTTTGTCGCCAGGTTGAGCTATATAATTAAATCGGGCATAGTCCATGATAGAAGGAGCAGTACCCATTTTTTTTGTAAAACTTGCCGAGCGCAAAGAGTCTACTGGGTAAGCCGAACTTGAACCCATATTGTGAGGTAACCCCAGGGTGTGTCCTACTTCGTGGGCAGCTACAAAGCGAATCAATTGTCCCATCAACTCATCGCTAAACTGAGGGTTGCGGGCATCAGGGTTGATGGCGGCAGTTTGCACAAAAAACCAGTTGCGTAGCAGTTTCATTACATTGTGATACCAGATAATATCACTTTCTAAAATTTCCCCGGTGCGTGGGTCATGCACATGAGGCCCCATTGCATTTTGAATAGGGTTGGTTACGTAACGAATCACCGAGTAACGTACATCTTCGGGGCTATACTCTGGGTCTTCTTTTTTAGTAGGGGCATATTTGCCAATGATGGCATTTTTAAATCCAGCTTTTTCGAAAGCTTTTTGCCAATCTTCTACTCCTTGTTTTAGGTACTTACGCCACTTTACTGGAGTACCTGCGCCTATATAATAAACAATAGGCTTTATCGGTTCTACCAATTCTCCTCTTTTAAACGCCTCAGGATCTTTGGGTTCAAGTCTCCAACGTGTAATAAACTGACGGCGCTTAGCTTCGTGTATATCTTTGTCGTATAAATGTGAATCTCTAGTTAAAAACATCGAAAACTAACGATATGCAGGCTGCTGCTAACCTCCCAAAAACATGTACATA
>NZ_CANLRP010000181.1 GCF_947493425.1 uncultured Microscilla sp.
ATATTTGCTTAGAAGTTAACTTTATCAGTTTTAAAAGTGCTTGAATAACAAGGTCTTTCTTTCCGCCTTAGTTTGTTAGCGTGAAGTTGAGAATCCTCCGAGTACAAGCTCGGAGCTGCGAGCCGAACTTGATTCGGAGCTTTTTTTGGTTCGTTTTTTTAGCTAAAGAAAATCCATGATCCTCCGAGAGCAAGCTCGGAGTTGTGAACCGAACTTGATTCGGGGAAATGAACGGATGCCTGAGGCACACAAAATTAGGCTTTACCCTACAACTTAGCAGATCAACGTCCATTTTTATGTTGTAAAATTTCAAAACCGTACACTAATTTTTCACTACTAATACTTGTGCAGAGTTTAATTTTATCAGTCTCAAAAGTGCTTGAAAAACAGCGTCTTTACTTTCCGCCTTAGTTTGTGGGCGTTAAGAAATTTGAGAAATGAAGCCGTAAAAACAGATCACTGACCGAGGAACGAGGGAATGTTTGAGCTGTTTAGCCGAAAAAGGCAGAGCTTGGGCTTCGCCCTGCGGTTCGGCGTAATGAAACAAATTTTAGCCAAGCAAACTACAGCGGTGGCTTTTTTTGGTTCGTTTTTTTAGCTAAAGAAAATCCGTGATCCCGAACTTGCCTTCGGGGAAATGAACGGATGCCTGAGGGAACCGAAACCAGGTTTTATTCTACAACTCAGCAGATTAGTAGCTATTTTTATGCTGTAAAACTATCAAAAAAATCAAGGCTTATCTGCTATAAAAAAGTGTACGGTTTTCAATGTAAAATTAGCAAAAAAGGCAAGAAACGCCTGGTATAAAAAACTGTACAGTTTCAAAGTCTTGGCTTAATTTTTTGCCAACTCCTTTTTAAATCGTTCAATTTCAGCATCGCGCTTGGCCATATCTTGATAAAAAGTAATGGGAGTAAGGGTGATTTTAGACAAATAAAAAGCGGCAAAGTCTTTAATTCGGTATTGGTAGGCATTGCCTATGGTGGCTTCTTTGCTGCCAGCATATAGCAAGGTACGTTGATTGTTGTCAAGCAAAGCCTCTAAATAGGGCACACTGCTTTTGCCTATCATCGAAAAACGGATACCAGTAGGTCCAGCATCATCTTGTTCATACAAAAAACCCCACGAGTTGGCCATTCCAGTCTGGTTGTTTACCAGCGCATCGGCGTATATTTTAGCCACCAATGCCCCTCCTACATCAGCTACAAATGTAAAATGTTTTTCAAACAGTACTTCACAGGCTAAAAAACGAGCCTTAAGTGGCAGGCTTGGGGTACTTACTATGTTTTTGAGCTTTTCTAAGCTATTAGGTTCATTCCAAGCCCTATTGATGGCTTGGTCTCGTTCTAGATAGTTAAAAAAGTCGCCATAAGCATTGTTCATCAACTTATGAACCATAGTGTTTTGAGGTGATTGAGCCATGGTATGAGTGGATTTGTTTGTTGTAGTTTGGGATTGGCACGCCATAGAAGGCAGCAAGCAAGTGCTGCCTATCGTGAGCATAATAATATATTTGACCCAATAGCTTTGTGCGGAATAATTATTCATCTTTGATTTTATTTTTTTCCAAATAACCAGTTTTGGTGGTATTCGTTCCATCTACAATTTCGACCTTATGCAGCCCTTTTTCCTCCCCTGTTACTTTAAGCCTGGTATTGATAGGCAAGTCCATGGCTTTATTTTTTTTATCGGCGTCAACATACAGAGGAACGTTGGCTTCTTTGGTGAGTTTTACTGCTACCAAGGGTAAATCAATGGTGTTTTTACCATCTCCCTTATCTGTCAGGTCGCTTGACTTAATGTACCCTTTTTTGGTGTTTTGGGTACCACTGGTTACTTTGCCATACGTGTAAATGATTCCACCCGCTTCAGCAGCTTTTTCTTGAATAAAAGTGTCACCCTTGTTTAGTTTGCCCAATTCTTTGAGTGTGCCACCATATAAAGGGGTATTATCTGCCTTGGCTACGTAAGTGCCGCGGGTTGTGCCATCATTCCACGCTTTAACGGCTTTTAGAAAGTTTTTGGAAGGAGTGCCCTTAGATACAATATCAAAAGTAGTTTTGGTCACTTTTCCAGCGCCATCTTTTTTCCATCCCCACTTGATCGATCCATAATATGTTCCCTTATCATTGCCTTCTAAGGCAATGGCCGCCGTTTCAAACTCTGTGCTTGAGTTATTGCTGGTGCTTACAGTAGGTGTATCTTTTAATATGGCATCTGTCCATACCTTGGTATTTGGGTCTTTTTCCCCATGTTGCCCCCAACTTGCGGTGGTAGAATAACTTTCAAGTTTATCTTTATTTGTCACGGGTTCGCTACCAGTAGCATAGAGAGGATTTCTATACTTGGAATGCTGGTCTATTCTATGTCCATCGGGAGCCATTTTGGTGCTGGCATTGGGGTCAATGGTGGCTTTTTTTCCTGCTTTTATGGCTTTTACAGTTTGGGTGAGCCCTACTTTAGTAGAATCAGCATTGGTATTTGGTTTAAAATTGAGCACCATACGAAGTTTTTTGTCTCCTGACTGTAGGGCATAGGTAGTGTCAGTAAATGTACCATAGTGGCTATTTTTGGGTACACGTTGTATTACCGCGTTTTTCATCTGTACAGTAGATGATGTATTGCCGTTGGTTTGCTCAGTTTTGGTAGTTCCCTGGGTTCCTTGCCGGGCTTTTTCCCCCATGACATCGGCTTCGCGTTCCAGGGCTGGGTTGTCGTTAACGCCTACCTTGCCATTGCTGTTTTTCATTTGGGTGGTGGCTTGCACCCGTCCTTGTTTTTGTTGTACCACGTGCCAGGCTTCGTGGGGCAAGTGCTTGTCTTGTCCGGGGGCAAGGTGAATGTCGGTACCTTGAGCATAAGCGTGTGCCTTTAGCTGGGCAGGCTTGTCAGAGTTTCGGTGTACCTTTACGTCCGATAAATCTACCCCACTCATACTCTCCATATTGCTTTGCAATTGCTGAGGCAACCCGTTTGAGTTGCTTTTACGCTGTATAGGTTGTTGTTTTGCCTGAATCGGGGGTTGGCTCCCTGTTTTGCGTTGTATGGGTTGCAATGGTTCGCCGCTAAAACCCTTTGCCTGAATCAGGGGTTGATTACCTTGCTTACTTGGGATGGGTTGTGGCAGAGGTTTGTGATTGAACCCTTTGGCCTGAATGGTAGAATGATTTTTTTCAGTTTTTTTTTCTTTCCTTTGGGCAGCTTCTGCCTGTTGTTTGGCTGCTTCTTCGTTTTTGATCTTTGCTTGCATAAGTTGTATCTGTGGGTAATGATGTTAGGTTTTTCACACAAAATCTATCTTGTTACTTTTAAACCACAAAAGTTGAGATACATTTCTACGCCTTAATTTAGCAAAACTTTGAGAAAGTTAGCGAACAAGGAAAAATTAATTAACAAAAAGAGATAAGATATGTTACAAATTGATTAATTACTGATATAGCAATGACTTATTTTTACATTTTTATTGGAGGAGGCTTGGGAGCTTTAAGCCGGTTTGCGCTAAGCAATTTGGTCAATAGGTTATCGCAGGTGGCTTTTCCTTATGGCACCCTTGCTGCCAACGTACTAGGCTCATTTTTAATTGGGTTGGTCATCGCCTGGTTTGAGTCAAAAACCCAGCCTTTTACCTATTGGAAACCTTTGTTGGTCACCGGTTTTTTGGGTGGTTTTACTACCTTTTCGTCTTTTAGTTACGAAACCATGCAGTTGTTCAAAAACCAAGGCATCGCTCAAGGGTTGGCAAACGCTGGAGGCAATGTAGTACTATGCATTGTATTTGTGTATTTGGGGTATAGCCTTACAAAAGCAGCCTGATTTACTGTTTGGGCAAGGCATCGAACTGAACTACAGGGCGATGATGCAGGGCGGCTCGCTTCAATACTATATTAGGAGCCTTGTCGGGGTTAAAAAAGCCACAGTTTTTGAGGTAAAAATAGCCTCCGTTTGCTCCTCCTGTGTAATCTTTTCGGGCGTTTTTTCGAGCGGTGGCATCTACCGTAAACTTAGCCTGAGTCAATTCATGCCAATTCCCTTCAGTATCGCTTGCCCACTGGTTGCCAAAATATACCTGGCGGCTCTGGGCACCCGTATCTTCTATAAAATTTTCTAAAAACGAATAATAATTCTTGAGGTAAGTGTTGGTTTTGGGGCGTTGAAATGAGGCAATCAAATGCCAGTGTTTTTTTACCGGATCAAAGAAGTATGCAGTAAAGGTAGTAGTCTGATTGCCAGAGGGTTCGCCCTTGAGCAAAAACTTGTACTTGATGCCTGCCTGCCAGTCGAACACCTTGTAGCTCTGCCCACCCGAGCCTTCATTGCCAAATTTGCCCGTGTGTACTCCTTTGCCTTTGTTCAATAGCTTGACCCGGTATTCAGGAGGAATGGTTTGAGGATTGTCAGTTTTATAAGGGCTCCATACCGAAAATAATACCCTACGTTCAGTGGGTGAGTTTACCTGAATGCCAAAATATCCTTGTTTAAACCCTATAGCCATAAAATAAGATCCTTGCACATCCTGTGTACGGGGTACCAGGATTTCGTTGTAAAACCAGCGAATGTTTTTTTGAGGAGGGAGGGTATAAGTCAAATGTACTGAAGGGCCTCTACGACCGAAATGAAAATCGTTTTTGACGTGTAACACCGATAGAGGTTGGGTGGGATTTACAAACTGTAGCACCAAGTGGCTAATTTGAGCATAACTTGAAGCCTCTTTGTTTAAACCCTTGATCGTGAGTTTTTGGTATCCTTTTTTTATCAAGTCATATTCGCCCACAAACACCTCTTGAAAAGAGGAGCCAGAGAGTTTGAGAGTGTGGTAATGCCCCTCAAAAATGGTGGCAATGGTAGAGCTGCCATTGTTTACCTTACTGGTTAGCCAAAGCTTGATTTTACCTGTTTTGGGAACATAAAAATAAAAATCAATGGTTTGATCAGGCTTTTGCCATTGAGTAACCCCTTGACGGCTAATGACTTGATGAGAGTCAAAAACATTGGGCGAAACCCAGGCATTGCCTGCGGCCGGAATGCGTAGTTTGGGCTGGGCAACTACCTGCAGCGAAAGCAAGCAAAATACACTTATAATGAGCTTTATCTTTGTATACATGGTGATTTTGAGCATCATTTTTTAATCAATAGAAGAGTTTTAAACAAGCTCTAAAGGCATAATGACTGCATAACGAATGGTTTGCCCCAGTTCTTCGCTTTTTACCTGTTTGTTTTTGTTAGTAAAATCCATCTCATCTTCATACAACAACGCCACCTTGCAAAAAAGTTGTACTCGTTCTTCGGCATTGAGCGCAGGAGTAAAAGGGTATTGCCAGATAAAATCAAATAAATTTTGTTTGCTTTCTACAAACTTTTGCTTGACCTGGGCGTAGTTAATGCGCTTTTCCTGAATGGGTTGGGTGTTTACCTGCCCTGCCTTAAGCGTGCGCGCTTCCAGTATTTCTTTTTGTTGGGTTTTGTGTTGACGCTTGCCTACCAGTTTACTTATCAAGTCGTAGCCGTGGTCGGTTTGCAGCCACTCTAGCGAGGGGCGGGCCGGAAAAGTAAGGCGATTTTGGAAAAACAAATCTTGGTTTTCGGCAAACAAATCCAGCACATTGGTCTTTTTTTCCAGTTCATAATGGTCTTTGAGCCTTTTGATTGCCTGGAGCTTTTTAAATACCTGCACCTGGTTTTCTACCCGGTTAAGGCAATTGACAATTTCCTGGTGTAGCTCTATCAGGTTTATTTTAGTATCACGCAAGTCATATTTTAGCTCAATGCGGTAACGGCGGAGCAACTCGTCGTTGGCAAGCATAAAAAACGCATCGTTGGCAAGAATACCCTCTACCACTGCCACTAGCTGCGATAGGCGTTGGCTTTTTTGGTTATGTTGCTCAATTTTGAGAATCTTATTGGTAAAATTAGTCTCCGTCTTATAATCGTGCTGAATCTGTTTGCCCAGGTCAATCACATTGCGACGAATGATTTTGCCCAGCCCCTGTAGGTTTTGTTTGATCTTGTGCAGGTATTCTTCGCGTTGGCGAGTATTTTTCTCATTCTGGAAATATTCCATGTTGCTTTTCAGCAAGGTAATTCGCTCATCTATTTTATAATTTTGAACCTCTTCGTTTACTTCCAGAAAATCCTCTAAAAAGCCGAGGATACGTTCATCCAAAAAGACAGTTTCGCCATCGCGTACCAAAATATTTTTAGCCACCAGGCTCTGGATCAACCGTTCATCGCCATTTACCAGCGTCAAAGCCATCTCTAGAGTGGTTTCGCCCATCCGGTTCAAAAACAAATTGTGAATCAAGCCCCGATGCCGACTCAAAGTAGTCATCAGTTCTTGCACAGATCTAAATGCAGACATAAATTGTAGTTTGTAGTAAATAGCACCCACAGGGGCAAGCCTTTAGATACCAATGCATATCGGTGCGACAAGCCACAAGCCAGACGCTGGTAACTCGCCACTTGAATTATTTAAGAGCTTTTTGGTACTTATCTTCAGTGCTTGCCAATCAACTTACAAGTATACGACCTTCAGGGTTTTAATTAAAAATTACTAATTATTAAAAAAACTGAGTGCCCTCTGATTGTGACAAAAAAAACAAAAAATGATCAATGTCATTGTTTGCCTGTAACCCCCGTCCTACCTTTACTTATACATTCTCAGACAATGTGCCAACAAGCGAGCAAAAATTGAACATACAAAACCTTGGAACAATATTATGGATAAAATAAACACAAGAATCACTGATTTGGTGAGCAACAACCCCGAGTCAGCGTCGGTACTACACTTTCTAGGCATTCACTTTTTTAACTATACCGAAAAAACCCTGGGCGAAGTATGTCAGGAACACGACGTAGATGCCGCCTTGGTCATTCGCCGTTTAAACGAAAGCGCCCTTGTCAAAGACAAAGCCCAAATCAACCTGGAAGAATACCCCATAGAGCTTATCGTAGAATACCTCAAGCACAGTCATTATGTGTTTATCAAACAACGTTTGTCTTATATTGCCAGTTTGCTCGAAAGTTACCAGGACTCTTCGGCAGTAGTAAAAGACCTTAAGCTAATATTTCCTCATTTTTTCAAAGATTTTATTGAGCATATTTACGAGGAAGAAGACACCTTGTTTGCGTACATTCTAACCCTTAATAAAGTAAAAAAACACGCGGGAGGTAAGCCTGTCAGCAAAGAGATTATAGAAAAGCTTCAGCAGAAATCGCAGGGTAAGACCGTGGCAGATTATGAAAAAGAACACCGGGAAGAGGATAACGAGATGAGTGGCATGCGTGAGCTGACCAATCAATACGCACAGGCTTCGTCAGAAGATTTGCACGCCAAAGTAATTTTAGATGCCTTGAAATCGTTTGAAGGAGAGTTGAAGATTCATGCAAAAATAGAAAACGATATTTTGTTTCCTAAAGCTATTCAGCTAGAAACAGAGGTGTTGGCAGTATCTTAGTCAAAGCCTGGCAAAAGACAGTTATTCTTTATAAACCTGTGGTAATGAATTTACATATCCACAGGTTTTTTGTTGCTAAATGTGAAACATATATCCGAATTATGCCATAAATCTATAACTTTGGAAGTTTAAGTACTTGGCTTATAATAACAATTAATTATTATGAGTTAATTAACTTTACTTGTAGCCAATGGCTACTGAGGTACACAACCAACCTTAAAATTAAATGATAACTATGAGAAATTTCACCCTCATCTTTTTGGCATGTTTTGTAAGTGCTACTGTATGGAGCCAGAAAAAAGACGAAACTGCTGTGAAGTATGCTAAAACAGTTACCAAAAAAGACCTTAAAAAGCATTTGACTGTGATAGCGTCTGACGAAATGGAAGGACGTGACACTGGGTCGCCAGGGCAAAAAAAAGCCGCCAAATACATTGCCGATCATTTCAAAGCATTGGGCTTGTTGCCTCCAGTAAAAACTGCAGAAGGCAAAAGCTACTTTCAAAAATTTGACTTGGTAAAGTCTAAATGGAAAGATGTAAGCATTGCCACCAAAAAAGGAAGTAAAACTACTTACTTGACCGATGTATACGCTTTGGGATCTATCAATGCAAAAGTAAAAAAATCGTACAGAGTAGTTTATATGGGCGATGGCAACAAAGCCAATTATGAAAAGGTAAAGGTCAAAGGCAAGCCAGTAGCGTTTTTTATAGATGGAGTACGTGAGCTAAGAAAAAAACGTAGCATTGCCCAGAATGCCGGAGCCAGTCAGATTTTTATGATTGTGGGCACCAACCAAAAAAAATACGATGAAGTCCTCAAATACCTATCTTACTATGTAAAACGCTGGACAAGGGGCGAGCTAAAAAGTAAAAAAGATAAGTTTATTGTAATGCTGTCGCCCAAAACAGCTGCCAATTTGTTTAAAACTACCCAAGAGCAGTTTATAAAAAAAGAGACCAAAATAGGCACCAAATCAGTTAAATTTAAACTAACTGCCGAGCAAGAAGTAAAAACCGGAGTTTCGTCTGAAAACGTGCTGGGATTCTTGGAAGGTGGCGACAAAAAGAAAGAGGTATTGGTGATTACAGCACACTATGACCATATTGGCAAACGTGGCGATGAAATATACAATGGGGCAGACGATGACGGCTCGGGTACGGTAACAGTGCTGGAACTTGCAGAGGCTTTTGCTAAAGCCAAAAAAGAGGGAAAAACTCCTCTCCGTAGTATTTTGTTTATGACAGTTTCGGGCGAAGAAAAAGGTTTACTGGGCTCTAGTTATTATACCGACTTTGACCCTATATTTTCATTAAAAAACACTGTAGCCAACCTCAACATTGACATGGTAGGGCGCATTGACGATCGGTATAAAGACAATCCTGATTATGTATATGTAATTGGTTCTGATAAGCTCTCTTCTGAATTGCACAACCTCAACGAAGAAGCCAATAAACAATACACCAACATTAAGCTCGACTACAAATACAACGACGAAAAAGACCCTAACCGTTTTTACTACCGTTCAGATCATTACAACTTTGCCAAGAATAATATTCCTATTATTTTTTATTTCAATGGTACCCACGCCGATTACCACAAGCCTACCGATACTATTGAGAAAATACACTTTGGTAAGATGCAAAAGATTGGACGTTTGGTATTTCATACTGCCTGGAAGATTGCCAACCGTGAAAACCGCCTCAAGGTAGACAAGGTCAATAAATGATTATGTGAAAGGTCAGTAGTAGGGGCAAGCTTCAAGTCCTTGGATGCCGATGCATATCGGTGCGACAAGTCGCAAGTCCAATAGTATTTGATGAGGAACGATAGGTTCAATTTACTGGTTTAACGCAATAAAGGCTGTCTCTTTTGATTTATGAGACAGCCTCTTTGATTGTATACCAGGTAAAATTTAGAGCTTTAGTCCCAGCAACAAAATGTCATCTCTTTGTTTGGCATCTTCCTGAAAAGCAGCCTTTGCCTCCATTAGCCTTTCTTTTTGAGTACCTAGTGCCAGTGGCATTATTTCTTCCAGGGTGTCTAATAATCGTTTTTCTCCAAACGACCTCCTCTTAGGGCTGGGAGTATCAGCAAAACCATCGCTGCTTAGGTAAAGTATGTCCCCTTTTTCAAGCAGCAACTTGTAATTGACAGGGTGGGCTACGTCAGCTTTGTAGGTTATGCCACCTATCATCACACTGTCTCGTTTTATTTTGTTGAGTTGTTGTTGATGCGTATAGTACAAGGGACGTTTGGCATTGGAGTACACCACTTCTACTGTGTCATTGTTCAGGTACTTGATACGGCACAAGCCCATGTCCATTCCGTCTTTATTTTCTGACTCTTCCTGACGCAAAGCTTTCCAGATGTTTTGTTGAATTTCTGCAATGATTTGCTCTGGGTCAAAAATTTGTTTTTCGTTCACTATTTCATTCAACAAACGACTGCCCACCATACTCATAAATGCCCCTGGTACCCCGTGCCCGGTACAGTCTACCCCTGCCACAAAAATGTAATCTTCTACCTGACTCAGCCAATAAAAATCACCCGATACAATGTCTTTGGGTTCATAAATTACAAAGTGATCAGCAAAAATGCGTTCAAACGACTTATCGCTGGGCAATATGGCGTTTTGAATCGTTTGTGCATAACGAATACTGGCGTTAATATTTTTGTTTTGCGTTTCTATCTGTGATTTTTGATGCTGTATTTGGTTATAACTCTCAGTGTTTACCAAGGCAATGGTAATGTATACCGCAAGGTTACGGAGCAAGTTAAGGTGGTAAGGCTTGTATGCGTACCTTTCGGCGCTTTGTATGCTAATCAAGCCAATGACATCATCTACTACTTTGAGTGGAATACAAATAAAAGAATTTAATAGCTCGTTTTCTCCATAACCATCCAATGAGTCAATATATTTGGAGTACTCTTGCTGTACATCTCCCACCACGATTTCTGTTGGCCCGGTAATACACAATACCGTAAACCTATTTCTATCTTCGGCCGAGATAGTTATTTTAGGCATCTTTTTGCCCTGATAAATGTAATCTTCGTAAGTAATTTGTTGTTTAGCAGGGTTGTACAACCCAATGCCAAACTCACTCACGGGCATCAGCTCTGCCACATTTTGGTATACTACTTCTACTATTTGATCTACCGACAGTTTAGACGTTACATTTTGCCCTATTTCACTCAATAACTTTATATTTTCGTAGGCAATTTCTATTTGTTTGCTTTTGTCTACCAAGTCGTTGTTAATCGCCCTCAGTTCTTCGGCTTGTGCCGATATTTCTTCTTTTTGTTGCACAATAGAAATATTGGCTTCGCGTAAGTTTTCGGCTTGTACAATAATTTCCTCTTTTTGGTTTATCAACTCCGCATTTTTCAACATTATTTCTTCGGTACGCTCTTTTACTGTTTCTTCCAGTTTTTCTTTTTGCCTGCGCAAACGTCTGGTATACAGGTGAATAGTGGTTAATACTAAGAGTAAGCCTATCACTACATACCCTATGTATGCCCACACCGAACGATACCAGGGCGGTTGTATCTCAAAACTGTATACAACTTCGGGGCTGGCGCTCAAGTACAAGTTGCGGGTTTGTATACGTAGTGTGTATTTGCCTTCTCTCAGGTTGGGATACTCTTTAAAGGTTTCTTTAGTCCAAACAGACCACCCTTTGTCACTACCTTCCAGGTAATACCTGAATTCGTTTTGTTCTATATCGGTATAGTTGGTGCTTCCTACCCTAAACCTTAGGCTGTTGTGTTGGTAGGGCAACGTAGGAAACACATAGTTGGCTGCTGGCTTAGCTTGCATTTCTCCCTGGGGGCTCAAAAAAGTACCTCCAAAAATCACCGAGTCTTTGGTACCTGTAAGCGCTACCTCACGCAGTAGTACCTGAAAAACAGGTGGTTTTACCGCTTGAGTTGGGTCATAGTGTATAATCCCTTCTTTGGCCGTAATCAATACATTGCGGTCATCTACCAGGTTAAACTGTCCATTACCATCATTGGTCACCGAAGCCCTAAGTTTTCTCAATGGTTGCACTATTTTTTTATAACTTCCGTTGGCTTGCTTTTGCAAAATCCCCACCTCGGCATACTTGTCTTCTATGTCGTTCACCACTTTGCGGCAAGCATACCAAATATTTTGCTTGGCATCTGCTTTCAACAACCAAATTTGTTTATTGTATCCAATCAAAGCATTGAGCTTTTGCTCCCTCATAAATTGATCTTGGGCAGCGTTGTATTCATACACTCCATTTTCGGTCAGACAGAGCATCTTTTTATGCAGCGTGATCACTTGATTACCCGAATTAGAGGGCAACCCTCCCTTGGTTTTATCATAATGTGTTATCTTTACTACACTGTCAAGCACATTATTTAGTTCCACCCTGAAAACGCCCTGAATGCCGTTGCTTATCCAATAGGTATTTTTCTGTTCACCTTGTACAAGGCGCCTTGAGTCTCTAGAGAATCCTTTGACTTGATGTTTGACCTGCCAATGGTTATTTTGCCACTCTAACAGGTACAACCCCGATTTTCTTGCTGCCATCAACAAGTCAGGGTTCTCTCTCAAAGCGGTAATCCTCCATACACTGCCTGATCCTTCAAAGGCTTTTAATTTGGCAGTTTTTATTCCCCCAGGCGTATTTTCTAAGCGTAAAATAGTAGGGTTAATGGCCGCCAGAAGTTCTCCCCTAAATTTGTTTATTTCCCATACTTGATGATCTTTAGTTTCGGGTAGTAGCTTAAAAAACCTTTGCTCATCCATAGGGTTTTCATACGACTTCCAAGGTTTGTAATAAATGCCTACCGAAGTGCCCGCCAATAGTTGACCTTGATGAATAAAAGTATTTTGCATAGAGCCTTCTAGTTGGTAAGACTCGTTCCAGAGGGTAAAAGGAGAGTTGAGTTCGATAAAGGCAATGCCTCGCGACAAACCTACCCAAAGATTGTTGTTTTGATCGGGGTGTAAAAAATAAACCTGGTTGTCGGGCAAGCCATTGCCCTTATGAATGTGTTGAATAATTTTACCCTGCCTGTCGGTGATCAAAACCCCCTTGTTTTTGGTGCCAAACCCCAGGTATTTTTTGCCAATGGGGGCAGCGTAGTATAGCCCGGTTTCACTGAGCACTTTTTCTAGCTGAGGGCTAAAAGGCTTCAGTGTTTTGCCATCGTATACTCTTAACTCTTCGGCAAGATTAGAAAAAAGGTATTTGTCGTTGCCCAGTGGGTGCACAAAGTTGATCCTCATTTTGCCAAAAGTAGGTTCCGGAATGAGTTTACCTTTTTCTATTCTAAAGGTTCCCTTCTTGCGTTGGTATACATAAGCTTTGCCTTGAAGGGTGATCAAGTAAAATGTAAAAGCGGTTTCGGGGCGAATGATGTGCTGTATTTTTTTGTCTTTGGCTACAAACAAGGCTTCTTTGGTTTGCATGACCACCCCTTCGTCGGTTACAGTCGACTCCCACACGTCTTTAAACTGAATGTCTTTGGGTATTTGATCCATCAATGAGGCAAGATAGGTGTGTCCGGTAGAGTCGGTAGCCACATAACCCACAAAGCTTTTGCATCCCACATATATTACTCCATCTATGCCTCGTCTCAATGAGCGTACCGTAGATTTGTTGGGGACTGAAATCAATCTCCAGCGTACCCCGTCAAACTCCAGCAGCCCCTTAGAATTGGCTACATAAAGCACCCCACGCTTGTCTTGAGCCATCCACCAATTTTGATTTTGCGCCCCGTAATCCTCAGCAGTATAACTTTTTATAAATGGAATGCCTTTGTTTTTAATGGTAACGGTGGGTTTTTGAGATGCATTGGTTAAAGTTTGAGCATACGAAAAATAAGAAGCATAAATGGTAAAAAAGAATACACATATCGAAATATGTAATTTCATAGAAGTAACAGTTTTAGTATAAATGATGATGCTGATTGCTTATTATGTGATACATACAAACTTTGACAAGTCAGGTAGTGATTAGGGCAAGGCCAGGTAAAGGGAATAGGATAGATAATGAAGAAGGTTGTAAGGTAGTTTTTATACGTAAATAAGTTGTTGAGGTAAAGAAATACTTATATTTTTATTCTTTTATTTATAAGTAAAACTACCAAAATAACCTAATCCATAAAACTTCGTCTTTGTATGTTGCACTTCTTCAAAAAACTGAGGCTACAGCTACGTTATGCCGAGCTTTGCGAAGCTAATAGTTCCGTAGCTTTGGCTACGCAAAGATTAACTGCGTTGAGCTTGTGAAAAACTCGGTTTTTTTCATTGTTCAGTGCACAGATACTGTCTTCTTTTGGAGCACTTTATTTTTTATGTTTTACTAAGCAACTCTTTTCATAATAAACATACAACAGGTTCATTATCTGTGATGTGTGGTTACAAAACTTGTTCCATAAAATCAAATAAGTGACTACTTTGAGTGGTTTAGTAGCTTTGTTTGAAGGGATATTACCAAAAATAGAAAAAGGAAATAGATACAGACAAAAATTTTGTCTGTATCGGCATCAACATTCATTATTTTTTTGTGGGTTTTAGTGCACAATCTCTCATAGTGGCATCTGTAGGCAAATCCGGATCAAAGTCTGGTCCTGAGGCAATGGCCCCCTTGACTGTGATCATATCACCTGCTTTGAGTTTTTGGGTAGCCGGATCTTTCGAGGCTTCTGCAGTAAAGGTGCAGGCAACCCCAATTTCTTTACCCTCTTCGCGTAAGGTAACCACTTTTTCTTTGTTGCTGTTTTCGGTGATTTCTGCAATTTTTCCGGAAACCGCAAAAATCTTTGATTCTCCGTTAGCTGCCAGGTACTTGGCATTGGCAGAGTCGGCGCTTGCTTTATACTCAGCCACCAGGTCTTTGACTGTAATCACCACGTCTACTTTAGATGCTTGTACATCGCGGTGAGGTTGAAAATACAAATAAGCCACGTAAGCACCTGCAGCTGCACCTATAATCACAATAATGATTAAAATCTTTTTTAACATAATTTGCTTTGGTTTAGAGTTGAGTATAAATAAGAAGTAGTGGTGTATAAAACAAAAGGTGTTGATTACCAGGTGTTTGTATGATTCTTAAATTTGAACAACACCCGCTCGTTGTTTATTGCTCACCACGTAGATAATTGAATATAATTTAAATATTAGAGAATAATTTCCTGATTGTCAAACAAACTTTTAATTTCTTCAGTTCACCTAATTTTCTTAAAAAATTGTTATCAAACAAGGCAAAAGAAATTCTTTGTTAAATACCTGTTAAATGCGAACTTATTGTTTGTTTTTGGGGTATTTGTAACCGAAACAGACGAAGTAATCATAGGTTGCTCGCTGCTTAATTATTTGAACAAGCCATTGTTTGATTTGTCGTTGACTTTTAATAATTTATATCTCTCTATTTCACTAAACTAAACAAAAACAATGAAAAAATTTTCACTACTAATTTTAGCCATTTTGTTGGCATTTTCGGCGGTACAAGCGCAAAAGAAAAAAGCCAAAAATGGTAAATCTACCTTATTTTCTCACACTGCTGCTGAAGACATCAAAGCAGAAAGCAACAGCGTAACGAGCTTGTTAAATACTGCTACTGGAGACTTGATTTTTGTGGTACCTGTACAAACCTACAAGTTTAAAAAATCGTTGATGCAAAAGCATTTCAACCAATCACGTTTTATGGACTCAAAAAATCACCCTAAAATCAAGTTCAAGGGTAAAATTACCAACTTGAGCGCTGTAAACTTTAGTAAAGATGGTAAGTATAACGTAAACGTGTCAGGAAATATCACCATTCGTGGCACTACCAAGCCACAAAATGCCACCGCTACTTTGACTGTAGCAGGGGGTACCATTAAAGGTTATTCTGCCTTTAGTGTAAAAAACATTGGACAGTTTGGCGTAGGTAAACCCAAAAACAGAAAGAAAAAGGGCAATGTTGCCGATAATATAGACTGTAAAGTGTGGGTAACTTATAAATGAGCGAGTATGCTTGGTTTTTTGTCGTGATTTTTTGAAAACACAACCCATTCACATACTGCCAGATGAAGCGAACAAAATCACAAAAACCCCGTGTAGCAAATATGCTGCACGGGGTTTTTGTGTAAATGGATTGGTTACAAAATGATAAATGACCTAAATTGTTCATTGAAAAGAAAGCGATTGGTGAATGGGGTGAAAACCAGCAATAGCAACTTAAAACAAAGCGCCTAATGTTTGATGGTTGCCTAAAAAAAACAACATGACACGAAATGAATTTTTGCGATGGTTGGCTGTACTGGGTACTGCTCAAGCTACCGGTTTATGGGCTTGCGAGTCGCGGCCAGACAAGAAAGCAGCCAAAAAACAATCCCGTTCCAAAGTGCTTGTGATAGGAGCAGGCATTGCAGGTATTGCCGCAGCCCGCGACCTAAAAGCGGCTGGACATGAGGTAATAGTACTGGAAGCTCGGCAAAGAATAGGAGGGCGCATCTGGACAGACCATTCGCTGGGCATACCTATAGACATGGGCGCCAGCTGGATACATGGCTCAAGGGGCAACCCTCTGACCCAGTTGGCACAGCAGCACCAAATAAAAACGGTAGCCTCACGCAACAGCAGTTTGTATATGTATGACCGTTACTTTCAGCCAATGAGTGATACCGATTTGCGACAAAAGCGTGAAATGTCTTATTGGTTTTTGCGTCGTGCCTACAAACTGGCATACAAGCAAACCCACGATACCCCTGTAACGCTTATGCTTGAGCACCTCATCAAAGCTAAAGAACTAGAGCAAGACGATGTAGATTTTTTGCAATGGCGTTTGCGTGCTTCAGCCCTGAGCGAGGGCACTTCTCTTGACAACTTATCTACTTGGTATGATACCAGCAAGCGGTTTGGTGGGCAACAATTACTGTTTCCGCAAGGCTATAGCCAATTGGTTGAACGGCTTGCCCAAGGGCTCACTATTAAAACCTGCCAAGTAGTACACCGCATAGACTGGAGTAATAAAATGGTAAAAGTGTGGACAAAAAACAATCAAATCCACGAAGCCGATTTTGCCGTATTAACGGTGCCACTTGGCGTATTAAAAAAGCAACATATTGCATTCGATCCCCCCTTGCCTGCTTTCAAACAAAAAGCCATCAACGATTTGGGCGTAGGTTTACTCAATAAAATTATTTTGAAGTTTGACGATTTTTTTCCTTCTGTACAATATTAAGTGATGGTACTCCAGTATATCTCCCATTTCTGGTTTATCTCAAGTGATTTAAGG
>NZ_CANLRP010000182.1 GCF_947493425.1 uncultured Microscilla sp.
TTGACAACGGAGGCATGCGTTTTGAAAACTGGCAGGAGAACGACTTTGTGACCAAAATGCCAGGCTAAACAGGAGGATGGATGCTTGCTCTGTAAGTTTTCATCAGGCATACATCTGCCGTTTGAATAGTTACGCAAAATACGGGCGGTGTGTAGGGTATAACCTGTGATTTATAATACTATTCCACCCGTTTTTCTTTGGCGCGTGTTGCGCCTGTGTGGGCGAAACAGGGGCAAGTCCTGGGTTAGGAAGCTACCTGCGCTTTAAATAAAAAAGAAAAAATCTCTAACTAACTATCTATAGATCACATTAGTTGACTTATTATAAGTGACTCATTATGATGCCAAATTGTCAAGCTAAGCATGCTAATTTGGCAAGGTTCGAGGACAATTTGGCGAGGTAAGCTTGACAACCTGGCAAGGTTCAGGGACAATTTGACAAGCTTGCAAGGTCGGTAATGCAAGGACAGAAAGAAAAAAGATAGGAAGCAAAGCATCGGCTGCTTATTTTATTCTTCCAACTTCCAATACCCCCACATCTCCTCCAGCCTTTGCCCACTGGCAAAAAAGCGGTTATTAAACATGTGGATGTAGCTGCTGAGCAGTGAGCGGAGTTGAGCCTCGCTTGCTCCGTGTTGTTGAAGGTTGGCTTTTATCTGTTGGGCAAGGGGCACTTCCTGTTCGGTAAGTTGATCAAACAGTAGGCGGTAAGCCGGAGGTAACCAGGGAGGCAGTGTGTGCTTTGCCAACGCCTTTTTGAGGCGTTGTGCCTGGGGGTGGACATCCAACCCAAACTCTCGGCTAAAATTTGCCTTGCCTTGGCTGGTGATTTTCTGTTGAGTTTCTTCAGGGAGGTCAAAAGCCTGCAACAGGGCTTTGATGCGTTTGATGGCAATGGCTGACTTGAGTGCATCGGTGGCAGTTTCGTCCTGAGTGAGTAGTTCTAAAGTATGTCCAACAAATTCACTATCCAGGGCAAACCATTTTTCGCTCAACTCCATATTATAAGGCAGGTATCGACTGAGTTCACGTTGGTAGGTATCAGGCAAATAGTGGATAATTTTTCCCTGTTGCTTTAGAGCCAACAACTTTTGCGAAAATACTTGTACCACTTCGCCCAACTCTTTTGGGTAGTGGCATAAGCGCAGCCGCCAACGCAAATGGGGACCATAGTCTGAGTCATTGTAACGGATAAAAAACCACTGATCAATGTGCTCCGAATCTTTTAATTCTTTGCTGAGAGGGTAGAGGTCTTCTACAATTAGTCGGTCACTGCCCAAGGCACCCAGGTAAATTTTAAAGTACACCCACTCGCTGCCAAAGGCAAAGTTCTTTTGTACACTTTGAGGCAGGGTTTGGGCAGCAAGTACAGGGGCTTGCTTGTGGCTTGGTGGGACCGTATTAGTGATCGGAAAAACCATTTCGTTGCTATAGGATTGACTGGGTACGTGCTCTTCTATTACTTCTTCCAGAACAACTTCTTTGCTCGCAAACACCTTTTGCAAAAACACTCCCACGCTCAAAGGATTGGTAAAATCAATGTAGAGTTTATTGTCTGATTCTACCAAAAGCACCGTTTGGGGCAAGCGCAATTGTTGCCTCAGTCTTTCTATTTTGTATGTCCAGGTACTGATAGCAGTATGTAGGTCTTCCTTTTTTTGCAATTGTATCGCCTCTAATGTCTTGTAGCTCACCCGCCACTGCCTGGGTGATAAAATCAAACTATCATCGTAAACCAAGCGAGGCAAATAACTCCGTTGCTGCCAGCGCTGTGCCCGAAAAAACGGAGGTAATTGGCAGCACTCTTCCTGGTATTGCAAATCGCACAAAAACTTATAGAGCGGGTGCGCATTGTGGGCGTAGTTATGGGCATTGCTCATGCGAGGTACTACTTGTTTGCCCAGGCGCTTCGAGTGCAACACCAGGCGTTTGCCGCCCTCTTGGGTACTCAACCACAAGTCAGTAATGGGTATTTGATGAGGATCATTCGTGTTTGCCCCACCCAAGGCAATGCTATACTCACGCAACCTGGGGCGAATGATTACATTGCCCACCCGTTGACCTGGCAAATGGTCTACCTCGGCGTATACCAGACGGTCATTATCGGGTTCTACCTGGGCAAGGGTGGCACTTAGCTTTTCTTTTAGCAAGGGACTACCATAACAAAACCGCCCCAACAAATTGCCCACCACAGGACCACTGGCGTGGTACAACTGAAAGCGAAAGTTGCGCGGGTTACCTTGTTTGGGATTGTGTTCCAGGTCGTCGGGTGTCTGGTAGAGCAGCTTACCCATCGCCACCATTGCCGGAGGAAGCGGTGGTGCTTGAGCTTCTTGTTTAGGCTTCGGCTTGGACTGACTTGCCTTTTTTAGATTTTGTACTTCTGCTTTGCTCAAGCGTATTTCAGTCAAGCCCTTTTGCAAAGCTTCTACATATTTTTGTTCCAACAAGGCATCCAGCGCTGAGGTCTGTCCGGCCTTGGGGTCAGCAACTTGGGGCATTGTGCCACCTCCTTCAGCTACCACTACACCCAACTCCTGCAAATAGGTAGGTAGCGCTACTACCCGTTTGCCATAAGGATAACCCACCCCTGTCACCTCGTCCATTGCCAGTAGCAAAGGTACCGCTTCGTTTTCATATCGTTTAAAAAAAGCTTTGGCAAAGGAGGTAAGGTCTGCCTTTGTTGTGGGTACTTCCCCTACATGGTCTATCAAAGTGGCTATTTGACGTACCAGGTGGCGAGGCACGGTTTTGCTCAGTTCCAGTCCGCTTTCATCCCTAAAAGAATCTACCTGAATGAGTTCTTTTTGGGAAGTCTTGTTTTCATTACTACCATCATCAGTTTCTTCTTTGGTTTGCTGAGCAAAAGGCTGGGTACTCAGGTACTCTATCAATTGCTGGTAAAGTCCCAAACTTTGGGCAGGGTCAGGCGTGGTATCAATCAGCACCAACTGCCCACGAATATGATTGATGATGGCGAGGTAGCCTTGGGCGGCAGGCATTTGAGCTATGCTGGAGTGCAATTGTTCCAGGTACTCTTCACCATTCAGGCTAGGGTACAGTTCAGAAATAAGCAAATGGTGACTGGTCAAATACTCCACAAACTCGCGGCAATCTGCCTCGGTCAGGTCAGGGTCGGTCATCAGGTGGGCAATCATTTCGTGTATGCGCATTCCCCCCGCCTGACGGCAAGTGTCAAACAGCTCCCAGGCTACCTCATTAAACTCCTTCGACGAAGCTACATGTTGCAAGGTTTGCTCATCAAAAAACGAACACAGCATATCGTCTCCATTGCGGTAAAGCGTGTTGTTAGGGAAGTAAAGCAATTGATCCCTTACCTCTGTATCTGCCTCTAGTGCCGCCCTAAGCCTCAGTAAATACACCATATCCAGCCTTGACGAGGTGCGCATGGAACCAAGCCCATCCAGGGCCAGGCTGCTGTGTCTTTGCAAACGAAACTCACCCGCAGTTACGGCAGCAAAAGTGCCAAAGGGGGTACAACGATAAGCTGCCCTTGCCAAAAACATCCATAGTTTTTGCTCCAGGTTTTGCAAGTCTTGGCTTTGCTTTTTGTTGGGGGCAGGCAATGCTGCCAAAGTGCGCCAACGGTCAAGCTGAGCAAACAAATCGGGCGAAGCAATGTACAAGGCTTGTTGCAAGGCGGACGAAGCATAGACGGCTTGTAGGTGTTGGCGCACCTGCTCTATGCCTTGGGCAACTCCCACCGGAGGCTCCAGGTAGCTGCGCTCCAGCAATGGAGTACGCAGTACATAAAAATCACCTGGTTCGAATGTATTCATTTGCTTGGTTTTTTAGTTGGTAGCTTCTGTAAGGTGCTAGGAACTGGGTGCTAGGTGCTGGGTTTTACACCTTATTCTACAGGCAACTAATCGATTTTATAAGATGTTAACTTTTAATGTTTTACAAAATAGATAGATGGAAGACCATAGTTACTTTGCACCCATTCGTAATTCTTAAGGCTACTTCTTCACCGCCTCCAATAGCTCCAGTCGGCGTAGTTTACAGGCCAACGTAGATACCGACCTGTTGTTGGTATTAAGTATTTTAGCAGTTTCCAGGGGCGCCATCCCCAGTTTAATACAGTACCCTATTTGCCACATTACACATTAACTTGGTGATTTTACCTTGAGCGAGTACTTTGGCTACAAACTCAGGATAAAGCACTTAAACACCTTTGGCATTGTTGATCACCAAGCCATCTTATGGTCATATTAATGCATTATTTTAGTTTTCTTAATGCTTTTTTCCATTTGTAAAACCTTAGGTTTATTTTACCAGTACTGCTGAAATAGTTTAATGAGCTTACAAACCTTTGATTAACAATGTGTTCTGGTGTACCTTTATCCCCGCTTGAGTTTGTCATTACTATGATGCCAAACGGTACATCTTTTCTTACAAAAAATAAAGACTGATATTCTGCTATGTATCCTGAATGCCCTACCTTCTCCGAGTGGACACTACCATGATTTTTTACATACATGAACCCAAATGCTCTTAAAATGATGGCTCCTTTAAGTTTTACCTGGACAGATGATCTTATGTTGGGTTTATTTACGTCCAAGTCATAATAATATTTTTTGATTGTATCCCATTTCAAAACTTTGTCATACTTTTTTAGATATTGCTTCTTTGTTCTGAATCTTAAGAAGTGCATAAATTTTAGCATATCCCGTATAGTGGCTTTTACTCCTCCATTGCCTTCGTGAATACCTTGGCTTCGGTCAAACTCAATGGTTTGGGTTGAATCTTTAGTAACTAAATAGCTGTTGCCTAAATACTTTTCTAGTCTTTTTGGGGTTTTGCCATAGTGTGCTGTTTTCATTCCCAATGGCTTAAATATGTTGTTTTTAATGTAGTCAGTAAATTTCTGTTGGGTAACTTTTTCTATCAGAATACCTAATAAAGAGTACCCTCCGTTATTATAAGCATATTTGGCACCTGGTTTTCTCTTCAGCTTGAGGTGCTTAAACAAAGGGCTGGTCATTTCCCAGGAGTTTTTTACTTTCACATTGGGGTATTTTTTATCCAGAGCCTCTTGTATGTACTTCCAAGTCAAACCACTGGTATGATTAATAAGGTGGTAAACACGTACACTGTCAAAACCACCAAAATCTTTAGAGGTATTTCTTAGTTCAGGAATAAATTTAGTAACAGGGTCATCTATTTTTAATTTACCCCTTTCCATGAGTTGCAATATTGCTACAGAAGTAAACATTTTTGATACAGAACCCCACATGTGGATAGTCTTATCATTCATTTTGAGTTTGGCTTCTCGGCTGGCATATCCATTTTTTTTAGTCGATATGGTTTTCCCATCCCATACCAAGACTGCATTAAAGGCAAAGTCGGGGGCTACCTCCTTTACCTTATGAATAAAAGTATCCAGCTTATTCCACTCTTTGAGCAATGTTGCTTTGGTGATTGACTTATTGTTCTGAGCCTGGGTTTTTAGTATAAATAGACTTAAAATGAGGAGTAATGTGGTTAGTTTCTTCATAAGATACTTATTGATTTTTAGTTCTAATGCATCAGTAATTTCTTATTCTTTCTTTACCTCTGCTTCCAGCACCTTCAACTCCCTTAACTTGGCTGCATGTAGTCCTATCATTGTATGACTTTTACTCAGTAAGCGAGCGGTTTCCTGGGTGCTTTTGCCTCCTTTGAAACAGTGAGCTGCTCGCCACTCGTTGGGAGTAATAATTTCGTCGAGCAAAATCGAATCTAAGTGTAATACAAAATCTGGATGATGTTTCCGAACATGTGCCTGGATAGTAATGTAAGTATTAAGCGTTTCAATTTCATTCCTTAACAGACTCAGCCCTGCTTCCAGCCCTTCTTTTTGGTATACTTCTTTTATTTTGAGTAATTTAAATGATACATGCATGATTCCTTCAATATTTATATTTAGTCAATAGTCCATAGTTTTTAGCCGACCGCCTATACTACAAACAGAATAAACAACGAAAATAGGGATGGCTATACGGATATATTACGCAACCATTCAACCATCAACACTTTTATAATAAGCCTGCCTTTTTACCCAGTAGCAACCATGACCAAACCATCGTTGGTAACTTCTATATCATGACAACCTCTGGCTACTCGTTCTTTTCTTGTAGAATGTTTAGTAAACTCATTTAATTTCTTCTGAGCATTGGCTGGGAATGCCATAAATAGCGTTAGAATCAAAATAAGTGATGTGATTCTGAAGGTGTATATAGTATCAGAACTCATTTTCATTCAGATTTATCAGTTGCCCAAAATCTCCATTGACAGCAAATTTAGTAATAAGCCAGCTTAGTTTGTCAATTAGTTTATAAGGAGTACCCTTGGGATCAGAATAAATATTAGAGGTCATCATCACCCCAAATGGCATTTTTTTATTGAAGATAAAATAAGATATATAAGTAGCCACCTTCCCACTATGACCTATACCGATGTTTTTTTTCTCTACTCTTACCCTAAACCCATTGACATAATAAAGCTTTATACCTTTATTTTTTCTGAGGAATACCACATTTTGATTATCAATAGTATCTAAATCAGCATCAAACAAGTATTTCTGTAAGGTTGCACGTTTGAGTACTTTTTCTGCCCTTTTATTGCTTTTTCTAAATCGCAGAAAATTCATAAACTTCACCATATCATTGGGCGATGCTCTAATGCCTCCATTGGCAGCCAATATGCCTTGCGAATAATTTGAAATGTGAGAAAGCTTTTCTCTTTTGCCATCTTTGTCTTGGTCATAATAACCATAGTAGGCGGCAAATTTCTTCATCATCTTTTTAGAGAGGGGACCATAGCTGGTACTTTTCATGCGCAAAGGCTTAAGAATGTTTTGCTTTATGTAGACTTTAAACTTGATGCCCGACACCTTTTCAATGACCAAGCCAAGCAGTGAATATCCCATATTGGAATACTCATACTTTTCTCCCGCTGGAAAGGTTTGTTCGGCCAACTCCAAATAAGGTAAAAACTCTTCATTTTCGGCTCGCCTAAATTTCTTTTCTTCCTTTTTTATTTTCGCCGCAACAGTTCTGAATGCTTTAGTGAGGCTGAGACCACTGTTATGGTTAATTAAGTGATGAATTTTAACCTGATTGATTTTTGCAAAGTCCCCCGTTTTTTTGCCCAAGTTGGGAAAATAATGGGTGATGGAGTCGGTCAGCTTGAGTTGACCTTTTTCTACTAATTGTAAGATGGCTACTGTAGTAAACAACTTAGATACTGACCCCCACATGTGTACCATGTGACGGTTCATTTTGACTTTATTCTTAATGTTGGCATAGCCCATCTGCTTTTCAGAAATAACTTTTCCATTGTAGACCAAGGCTGTATAAAATGAAAGGTCAGGCTGTTTTTTCTTGGCCAAGGAAACAAACCGATCCAGTTTATTCCAATTGTCCAGTAAAGTTCTTTTTTCGCTTTTGCTCTTTTGAGCAAGACAAGGCGAAAAAAGATAAATAGAAGCAATAATAAATATGGTGGTTTTTAGGTGATTCATGAATATGTTTTTTTAAAATAAAAACTTCAACCATCAACACTTTTATAATAAGCCTGCCTTCCGCAAGCGAGAACCATACGAATAAATGGTAGAAGGCTTGACATCCAGCAGTGCCGAAATTTCATTGGCAGATTTACCTAACTTCAAACATTGGCCTACCTTCCATTGGGTATAGGTGATATCTTCATCCAGTAGTACTTTGTCCAGCTTGGCTATAAACTCTGGATAAGCCTCTCGTACTTCTGCCTGAATGCTGGCCATTTTGCCCGCAGTATTAAGTTCGTTTTCCAGAAAACGGAGTCCCACTTCCAGCCCACGATTCTTAAATATGTCTATCATCTCTACAAAACGCTCGTTAGAGTCAGACACCCGCTGCACGTAGTATTTGAGTCTATCTTCTTGCTCTTTTTTGATTTGGGCATTGGCATCTTCTAAAGCCTCGTTGGTTGTTTGTAGCTCCAGGTTGGTCTTGTGCAGTTCTTCGTTGGTGGTCTTGAGTTCCTCCGCAGTGACTTGTAGCTGAGTATTGGCAGCGTTGAGCGACTCATTGGTTATTTTTAACTGTGCTGCCTGTTGGGTAATTTCGGCTTTTTGTCCGCTGATTTCTTCAGTACGTAAAGCCACCGTTTGCTCCAGTTCCCGGTTACGTTTTCGGAGCTGTCTGCTCCGGTATTGGTTATAGCCTATACTTCCCGCCACCATCAAACTGACTCCTACCAATAGATACAGCGTATAAGCCCACCAAGTACGGTACCAGGGAGGCAAAATAGTAAAGGTGTAAGTATCTACTGAGCTAATGGTACCATACACGTTTTTGCAGCGTACCTGGAAGGTATAAGTGCCTTCTCGTAGGTTAGTATACTCTTTCTTTTGTTCTTTCGACCAGTTCGACCAAGTGTCATCTTGCCCGATTAGTTGATAACTATACTCGTTACGCTCGTAAGCTGCCCAACTGTCCGAGGCGTAGGTAAAAGTGAGAGTGTTGTTTGAGTAGTTTAACTTGGTTGGAGATTTAATTGTAGTGTAGCTTGTATAAATTGTAGAGTCTGAAAGTTTTTTATGATTGTCTAAATCAACAAATGGTATTTGGACAGACACATCCCTAATATGGGTTTTGAATTTATAAGTAGTATTTACCTTTTGGGAGGGGGTAAGTTCATAGATAAGGTGTGCCGTATGTAAGCAGTATGTTTTATTATTTAATTTCTCTAAATTTTTATATCTATAATTCTTCATCCTTTTAAAAGGAGAATTTTGCCATTCAAAATATCCACTCTTGTAAACCAAAATACCAGGCGTATTAAACTCTGATGTTATGCCAGGAGTCACAAGTATGGAGTCGTTATTTATAACATGTAAAAATGTATAATGTTGGACAAAGTCTTCAGTATATTTTTTAGAAAAAGAGCTGTCATATTTGATAGCATAGCGTTTGATACTATCCGCAGCTTTGTCATAAAAAAAGACCCCACTTGAATTGTTGAAACAAGGTTTATCTCTGAATATAAAGGCTGAAAAACTAGCTTGCTCACTCTTTTTTTGACTCAAATAATGCTTAATATTTTTTATGGCTTTACCATCTGATGACAGTCTTATACGCTTAATGCCATATATTTCTGCGGCTACCCAAATACTATTATGCCTTTCAACAACACTATATACAAAGTCATTGAATTTTATACTATCTAGCACAATCAAACTATTCCTTTCTTTCTGTAATATTTTGAAGTATTTATCAGTGAACTGGTAAAATAAGAAGGGATTTGATATTGATTGATGTACTAAAAAAGTATTGTCGGAAGAAATTTTGGCGAGTTGTTTTTGTTGAGTTTGAAATGTAAAAATACCCTTGGATGTTATGAAAAATATTTGGTCGTTAAATTCGCTAATATGCCTAATTGAACCTGTTATAACTGATTTATACTTTTTACGCCATTTTTTTAGCTTTATTTCAAAACTATAGTCCTGATATTGTGTAACTGTTACATCACCAAAAATACGTCTGGCTTTAATATTTAAGTCTTTAGCCTTTATTTTAAAAATAGAGTTGATTTCTATGAAGAGTATGCCCCTGGTTAAAGTAGATAGCCATATATTTCCTTGTTCTGTAATTGCGAAATCAGATGGTCTGGAAGAAATTTGTTTTTTGTATAAGATATTCTTACGGGTAAGGTCATAAACAATGATATATTTCTCCGTTTTTATATACACTTTATCTCTGAATTGTTTAAGTGAGAAAAAGTATTGATCTTTAAACAAGGTATCTAACTGCTTGTCTAATTTCGCAAGACTATTTTTATCAACCACTAAAATGTGATTATTCTTATCAACCACTATATACCTTTTATCCTTGAGCTCCAGTATTTTTTTTGGAGATGTTTTTTTATTTATAAAAGAGTATTGACTGGTTTGTTCCCACTCTTTTGTCTCATAATCTAATTGATATATCTCTGGTTGATCAAATCTAGCAATAATATTTCCTTCAATTTCATAATAAAAAACATATTTTGCATTAAAGTTATTCTTAAAAAATTTGGATTTTCTACTTAATATATCTAAGACTAATATTCCTTTTAGACCAAGAAAAAAGGCTTCTCTGCCTTTTATTTCAATATGTTTAATGAAATCTAGCTTTTCTTTTATTAGAGTTCGATTTGCTATTTCATAATACAAGAGTTTACCTCGTTTGTTGGGTTGTAAAAAACCAGCAGTTTGACTTCCAGCAACCAATAAAATATCTTTAAAGCTTTTTAATTTGTATAATCTTGGGGTATGAAGAGGGTTAATCTTGCTTGAGTCTTTACCAATGAATATATTTTGCCAGCGTTGTCCATTATATATTTGAATACCTTTTTGCATTGCCGTAATTATCTGGCCATTTGCATCAATCGTGATAGATTCTTGCCTATCAGATATGCCAAATTTTTGGTTATCGAAAACTGTTTCGGGATAGTAAAACTCTTTTTGAGCAAAACTTTGGTACGTTGAGACATAACTTATACTTAAAAGGAAAAGAACTCTTATAATCATCTTTGGATTATTTTCGTTTGATTTTTAATATTTTCAGGTAATCTTCCCAAGTTCTGTCTTTTACCGCCTGTTTGACAAGGAATTGATTTTGTAACGAAATCAAAATTTTACTAAAAGCAAATTCATCAGAGTTTTTTGGACCAACAGTATTACTCATCCAAATGATTCCTATATTTTTATCCTTCTTCCAGTAGCAAGAAGATTTATAATCATAAATATAGCCGTCGTGTCCTAGATAACTCTGGCTAACATCACTGAAGGTCAAAAATGTGAGACAAGAAAGTTTCCCCCTTTTATAAGTCTTATATTTATGACTATAAGCAAGCTTTTTCGGATTTTTTATGTTTTCATCATTGATCGTAAGATACTCGTTAATAGTTGCTCTTTTTAACACACGATTATATTTACTTATCTCACTCTTACTTCCTGATCCTGTAAAAAAATTCATCAATTTTAACATATCACCCACGGTAGACTTTAACCCCCCATTTGCCTCTGAAAAACATTGATCATAAGTAGGTTGTATCCCTTTATTGATTACTCCGTTGCTATCCACTGTATAGCATTTGGCAAGACATTTTTGCCTATGTTTGTTGGTAGCACCAAAATAAGAGCTGGTCATTCTTAGTGGTTTTAATATTTTTTTGTGAATATAACGTTGGTATTTCATTCTTGAGGCTCTCTCTACAATTACCCCCAAAAATGAGTATCCCCAATTAGAGTACAGATGTTTTGTACCTGGTTTACCAGTAAACTTGAATAAATGGAAATAGGGCTTTAAATCATCAAAACAATAAGACTCTTGTTCTTTAAAGCGAGGGTTATCTTTTTCAAACTGACGATACAAAGCAACTCCACGATCATAATGAGTAGTGTGATTAATTAAATGATGAATTCTTACAGAGTCAAAGCCTCCAAAATCTTTGGGCGCTTTTTTTAGTTCAGGAATGTACTTGGTAACTGGATCATTTAAACTCAACTTTCCTTTTTCTTGTAGTTGAAAAATAGCAATAGCCGTAATGAGTTTAGAAATTGATCCTACTGGGAAAAGCGTTTGATTGTTTACTTTGATTTTTCGCTCTCGATTGGCAAAACCAAAATAATACTGCCCAATAATTTTTCCCTTTTCAACTAAAGCAAATGTCCCCCCCATTGAAGGTACTCTGTCTGAAAACTTTGAAAGCATTTTTTTAGTTGTAGCCCAGCTAGTATTTAAACTTGTATCTTGTGGAGACTGAGCGTTGATTGTGCTTGTGACAAAAATAAATAATGTAATTAATAAAATAATTTTAGCTTTATTCATATTCAAAATTATTAAAAATCTAAGAGTAAGATGCGAGCCCAATCCTGGCTGGTTGACCCTTGATGAGAATAAATACTTGATAGAACCAATCCAACTCCCGAAACACCTCCCAACAAAGAATACAATGTTTCCCATTCTTTGGCTTTTGATTTTCTAGAGCTGATACAAGATTTTAGATTACAAAATGGTTCATCAATACTAATGTTACTCAGGCTTATACCTAACCAATATTCTCTAGCCATTTTGAATGCTTGAACTCTTGTTTTTTTATAAAGCAAATGAAACTGGTACAAAATACCAAATGACCCATGGCAAAGCGTAATATCACTTCTGCTCAAGTCATGAGAGATTCCTGAATTCTTAAGTTGCCTTTGTGCAGCGTGTGTTGCTATGCGTATACCCTCTTTGTACAATCTTTTATTGCTTAACACTTTGCCAGCCCTTATAAAAGATATGGCGATACCTAAGTCTCCGTAGCACCAAGCTAAAAAACTATCTAAATTTGCTTCGTTTGGAGGAATAAAAGTAGGGAAGAGGCCATTTTTTACTTCATACTTACCTTCTTTATCTAATATCCATTCACAAGATTGTTCTATGAGTATCCTTGCTTCTTTTTTCTTATCATTGGTTAGATAGTTTTCTTCCAACAACAAACTTAAAAAACTGATAATACTCGGAATTCCGTGAGCCATTCCAAGGCAAGCCTTGCTTTCGAAGGATATATCACCGAAATTTGTTTGCTTCCAAAATATCTTCTGAGGACAATCTCTGATAGATGTCTGCTGAAAAAAATGGATTGATTCCTCTACAAACTTAACTACATTGGATGTTTTTTTTGAATACTCGTTGGAGTCCATTAGAAAAATAAGCTTACCAATGTATCCATGCATTAAATCATAATAACCAGCATCAAAGTCTTGATTCAGCGAACTAACAACCGCAGTATTTATCTGTTGCAAATAAGGGTATACTTCTTTCTTGTCTAAAATACCAATATTTACCAAATATTGTAATATCCAGCCAATACCTGCCACTCCAGACATGGACCCACTCTTTTCATTCTGCAAATTATTTAAAGTACTATTCAATAGTTCAAATATGGTGTTTACATAGCAATTACGTTTTTCAATGTGGTAATAATTGGCTAAGAATAAAATAACCCCTGCTTTGCCAGAAAATATGTCACCTGTATTCTCGCTTTTTTCTTGACAACTAAGTAGGTTGTCTGCAATATTTCTTGTGATTTCAGGAATTAAATAATTCATAATATAAAAATAAAGACTAGAGACTTTAATAACTCTAGCCTTTGTTAGGTACTTTAACGATTTAAAAAAAATTAGACGACAGGCGGTGGGCTACCAGTATCAAGCTCTGTTTTAGTATTAGTAGGCCCACAGGTACCATCACCACCTTTAATCTTTTGCATTTGTGATGCGTTAAAAGTTAGGTTTTTATCCCAATTAGATTTGATATGTAATTTATTCTTTTTCATAATAAAAATTAATGTTAAGTGATTAATAACTTGGTATTTTTCCTTGTTAGGGTAAGTAAATACTTATGCTAGAAGAAATATTCCGGAAAGCTTCACAATAGTAGGGTTTGGCGGTTCAAATATCAAATCAAAACCTTGATCAAACCTTGATTTGTGTGATTTACTGCTTTATAATTATATATTTAATTAATATAGTTTAATTTTTTACCCCAAACTGGAACGAACTAAAAGTACACACTGGCAGAGAATAACGGCTAAACTATTGCCTGGCAATGGTGGACTAACTACCTTCAGTCCCCCTCATAAGCATATTGTTTTCGGAACAAATGAGCCGTGTTGTACTCAAAATGGCCTCGCTCACAACCATACCAATGGAGGTACTGACGCATTTCTTCGGCTGAAATACTATTTGTGCCCTTGGCAGTAGCTTGCAGTACACAGTAAGCATAAAACTGTTCTATCCAGGCGGCACTCACATTGGCGGCTTCGGCCAACTCCCGAAACTGGGCTTGGCTAATGGCGGGGTCTAACTGCAAATAACCTGGTTTTTCAAAGAAATGCCGCCATAATTGGGCGCGGGTATACTTATCAGGGGTTTGAAAAGCAATCCAGGAATGAAAACGTCGCTGAAAGGCTTGATCGATGGCAGTCGCGTGATTGGTGGCCAAAAAAATCATTCCAGGGTATTCTTCCAATTTATACAGCAAGTAGCTTACCTCCTGGTTGGCATACCGTTCGTTGCTGCTACTGCTCCCTTCACTACGCTTGCCAAATAGGGCATCGCCTTCGTCAAAAAAGAGAATCCAGTCCTGGGCTTCGGCTATTTCAAAAATGCGCCTTAGCTTTTTACTGGTTTCACCCACGTATTTGTCTACAATATTAGAGATATCGATGCGGTATACTGGTTTGTCGGCAGCTTGCCCCAGTAGAGCGGCGGCCATCGTTTTCCCGGTACCAGAGGGACCTTCCATGAGTAAACGATATCCCTGGCGTTGATTGCCTTGGGTAGCTTGTTGTACCTGGGGATAGTATTGTACCCATTTGCAGGCTTGAGCCAATAGGGTGTTGGTTTCTTCGTCCACAATCAAGTCGTCCCAGGTTTTGGTGGTTGTGAGTAGGGTGGCGGGGAAATCGGAAGAGTATTGGGGGTGAAGCACTTGATTGGTAGTGAGTTGATGAAACACAGGTGCACTCAATCGCAGCATTGTGTTCATAGAAGGGGTAGATTCAGCAGAAGGCCATTCTAAGACGCTTAAAGCATTTAAGGGGGCTTCTGGAGTAAATAATTTCCAAACCTTGGTTTGCTCCTGAGGTTTAGTGCCACCCAACAAAAACAATAACGTGCCAAAAGTAGCTTGTAGATAAGGGGTTTCTGTCAGTTGACTTAATCCCAAATGTTTCATTTTAGTTGGTTCCAACCCATATTCTTCAAAGGCTTTTCCAAAGGCATTCCACAAATCAGGATGAACCTGATTGGCTAATAATGCTACTATCACTATGCGCTCCTCTTGGGTAAAACTTTGTAGGAGGGCGTGATAAGGCATAGTTGGATTTTGAGCAATTTCCCAGGAAGGAATGGCCTCGAATGCTTCTGCAAAAGTATCATCAAATGTTTGCCGACAACGAAAATGGATGAATTTTTCCAGCCATTGTAGGTCCTGTAGGTAGTAGGGGTGGTGAGGTAATATAGATGTCATCAGTTAGTTGAGAATTTATCGTTACTGTACTGTAAAGGGTTTTAAAGCTTACTTAATCAGCTTTAGGTTTACTGAATAACTCTTGCCATTTTTATCGGTATTGGTTAAATGCCCTGCCAAATCTTTAAGATTTTCGGGATTTTTAGTGCACAAAAATAACCGAGCAGTCAGGGCATTGCCAGTATATTCTTTTATTAATAAACCTTGCTTTAGAACAGATTTATCATACTTACTAGGATGACAAGGGGCCTGTCCACAATGTCCTGATAATCTATAAATTCGTTCAGGATGATGATTTACATAATAATAGCTTCCTTCCCATAAAGCACAAGGGTTACTTTGATCAAATACAAATGTAAATCTTGCTTCGAGTTTACCTACCTTTCCAGCATACAAGTAGGTTTTCAGCTTCGATTGGTTAGCTTGTGCTTTTAACTTCAAGGTGGAACATAAGCCCAATATTATGATGAGATAAATGTATTTCCTTTTAAACATATCAAGTTGTATTTATCATGGGGTAAATAATCGGTTTTTCAGTCAACAAAATCGTTGTAACTCAATAAGGTGTAAGTTATTTTACCATGCCCTGATTGGACATGTTTTCTAAAAAAAGGTAGTAGTTTTTTAAATTCAGGCTCTGGTGCACCTTGACAGCCTTGGCTCCAGGGAACTCCTGGTGCATTGACTGTATTGCTTGCCATTCCATTATTACTCATGCGATGTGCATTTGTTCCGTAAAATCCTTTATATACTTTTCCTCTATCCAATTCTAAATTTCTATTATTATCCCTGTAATAATTCATAGAACCTGTCTGATGCAAATAAGGGTATTTGAGCCATAAGTTTTGATAGTTTTTAGAATCTTTGAATGTGTAAACATTTTCGTATTGGTTCTCTATCACGGCAGCTGTTCCGGCAACACCAGTACTAGTTTCGGTTGCTCCTAATGGATCAAGAACACCTCCATGAGCAAGTGTCCCAGCAGTAGTTGTCCAAGGAATTTCTTTCATTTCAGTTTTGTCGTTGACTTTTTGAATAATAAAAAGTTTGTCTGTAAACTTGTTATCATAAACGTCATCCATTAGACTTCTTGCGAAAATATTAATATTGGTTAAAAAGTTATCTTTGTAGCATGAAAGCTTCAAAATATGCTGTT
>NZ_CANLRP010000183.1 GCF_947493425.1 uncultured Microscilla sp.
TCAAAATATTGAAATATTTATATTAAAAAACTTGAATTTTAAGATAGTATCTATCGACTAAATACTATGGACTATTGGTTTAGGTATAAGTAAATAAAATTGCCTGACACCATAGAGTTACTTGATAACCTGGCACGCTTAACTTGTCTGTAGGCAATGTGTTTGGGCTTACGCCAAAATGCCAGGGAGTTGGACAAACAAATCTTTTGAGTGTCAAACTCTATCACCATAGGCTCTAATAAAGCCGCCAAGTATATAAAACTCACCCCAATTAAACTAAAGAGCATTAGATACTCTACCGGGTTGTCCTGTGTGGTATGGGCAACAGCTACCCAAACAAACGTATCTATTGCCAACAAACCTGATAAAGGTATTATTAAATGTCTAAGCCAATGGGCTACTCTTACTTTTTTCATTGTTTGTTTCAATATAGTTTGTAAAACACATTTTCTTATGCCTTAGACAAAGCCTTACCAAGGGTATGATTTGCAGCTTAATTTCGTTATTTTTGCCCAAACTCCTATCCCTTTCCTTCTTTCATAACAAAACCTGTTCTACCTGCCATTGTTCAATACAATTAATTGCCCAATGATGCTACAGGAATATCACCCTAAGATAATTTATTTTATAACCCATTTACTGAATGACAAATCACTTTTTGAAACTACTCACACCCTTGCTTATCTGGGCACTTCCTTTTTTTGCCTGGGGGCAAAAGTCTAAATTAGCCATAGACAGTCTGCAACAAGTATTGCAAAAACACCCAGCGGCTGATACTACCAAGGTAAATATTTTGAATGCATTGGCAAGGGCTCAATTAAGGATCAGAAAAGCAGATGAAGCTGCCCAGTATGTAGCAAAAGCCCAAGAACTTGCCCAACAACTTAAATTTACCAAAGGCAAGGCTTATAGCCTAAATATACTGGGGCGCCTACACGCCCAAAGGTCAGAATTTTCTAAATCCGTTGAATATTTTAAGAAATCGCGTCAAGCATTTGACCAAATAGGCGACCAAAGAAATGTGGGGCTTGCCTGGTATTCTATAGGGTTAACACACTACTTTCAAAGTGACTACAAGACTGCCCAAAAGTATTTTGAAAAATCGCGTGCTTTGGCCACTAAAATAAACGATCAACAAACACTTTCGACGGCGCTCAATGGGCTTGCCAGTGCTTATGCCGACCTAAGTAAATATGAAAAAGCTATCCAAACTTATGTAGAAGCGCTAGAAGTATACCGCAAACTTGATGATACAAAGGGCATAGCAGGTTGCTATAACAACATGGGTACAGCTTACGATGACCAGGGCAACTACCCTCAAGCTGCCGAGTGTTACCACAAAGCCTTGGCAACTTACCGGGAACTGAAGTACAAGCCAGGTATATCAAAGTGCCTCAACAACTTAGGCATCATTTACAAAAAACAGCGAGAGTACGACAAGGCGTTGCAATACTACGAGCAATCATTGAGTTTGGGCAAACAACTTAAAGACAAACGCAATGTTGCCAAATGCCTGAATAACATGGGGTTGATTTATAAAAAGAAAGGAGATAATCAAAAGGCGGTAGAATACCTGGAAAAATCTTTAAAACTCAGCAAACAAATCGGTAACCAACACTTATCGTCTCAATGCCTGACCAACATTGCCGATATTATGCTTACCATCGACAAACCAGCCCTGGCTTACCAATATTACGAAAGGGGATTGGCTATTAAGCAAAAAATTGGCGACCAAAAAGGGATCAGCCTATCATATTTGGGGCTAAGCGATGTGCATGTTTACAAGAAAGAGTACCCACAAGCATTGGATAAGGCACTTACAGCAAAAAAAATAGCAGATGATCACCAAATAAAAACCCAACAAAAGGAGGTGCATAATGCCTTGGCAGAGATATATAGTGCCCTGGGACAATACCAAAATGCTTATGAAAACCATGTAGCTTACAAAAAGTTATACGATGAGATTTTTAATAAAAAGAAAATTCAAAAGATTACCCAGCTAGAGTCCCAATACAAATACCAAAAGGAATTGGCTTTGGCAAGCCAAAGAGAGCTAAAATTGGCAAAAAAAGTAGAAACGGCAAATCTAAACCTGGCTCAATCGCAAAAACAAACCCTACAGGCCATCATTGGCTTTTTGGTGTTTTTGATATGTGCCGGGGTAGTCATTGTATGGTTGATCTGGAAAGCGGCAAAGTCGGAGCGCACACGTGCCCAGGTAGAGCAAAAACTGTTGCGTTCGCAAATGACCCCTCATTTTATATTCAACTCCTTGTCGATATTGCAAGGCATTATACTCAACAAAGAATATAAGAAAGCCATTACTTATTTGTCTAAGTTTTCGAGGTTGTTGCGCATTGTGCTGGAAAACTCCCGCGATAAAATTGTACCACTGGACAATGAACTAAAAGCCGTTGAAAACTATTTGATTGTACAAAATTTGGGCGCAAGCCAACCCTATGACTATAGCATTGATCTGGAGGCACATATTAACCCGCAAGATATATTGATTCCGCCTATGATGATTCAACCTTTTGTAGAAAATGCCATTGAGCACGGTTTTACAGACAAAAAAGAAGATAAGAGAATTCAGGTAAACATAGCGTTTGCCAACCAAAAGCTTACGTGTGCAGTAGTAGACAATGGGGTGGGCATTGGTGAAGAAATGCTACAAAAAAATGAGACAAAAAAATCGCTTGCCACTGCCATTACCACCGAACGCCTCAAAATATTCTCAAAAGAGTTTAAAGTAAAAACAGCCATTGACATTCAAAACCGGGCTAATTTTAACGAAAAAGGAACTATTGTGACACTGGTATTACCCTATAAAATAAAGAAGGATGATTAAAACACTTATTATAGAAGATGAAGAGTATATCCGCAAGGGACTAATTAGTATGATTGAGATGCTAGATAAGGGGCTCACTATTATTGGGGAGTGCGCGTCGGTGCAAGAAGCCATTACGGTAAGTAAGGCCTGTAAACCAGATTTGGTTTTTCTGGACATTAACCTGGCAGATGGCAACGCTTTTGAGTTTTTAGAAAAAACTTCGCAGTTGGCGCATAGGGTGATCTTTACTACTGCTTACGAAAAATATGCACTGCAGGCATTGAAACAAGGCGCTATTGACTATATACTAAAGCCGGTAGATTTGGATGAACTGGAAACCGCTATCGACAAGGCTTTGGTGAGCCTTTCCCGAAAAAACACCCCTGAAACCAACCTCAAACAATGGAATGACGACAAAAACAAGTTGGTGCTTCGGCTGCAAGACAGCCTACAGATTATAGATTTGAAAACGCTTATGTTTTGTAAATCAGACAAAGGCTATACTACTTTTTATTTGGCAGATGGCAAATCTTTTGTGGCTTCCAAATCGCTGAAAGACTATGAAGAGCAACTACCCTCAGCTACTTTTGTGCGCACACATCAGTCTTATTGTGTTAACCTCAATTACATAGACAAATACGACAAAAACGGCTATGTGATTTTACGCAACGGGGAGGCAATTCCTGTATCAAGCCGTAAAAAAGAAAGCTTTGTGGCGCTATTGCTCAAAGCAGGTATTCATTAAGGAACGGTGTCAAAATAAATACGCATTCTTAACCTCATCTTTTTTGGACATGCTTCGTTAAAAAAAATTTGCCATAGCTATGGCTATGACTTTAAAAAGTGCCGCATCTCAGAATAAAATAGTTAGCAAAGAACAGGTATCCTATTTTTTAATTGCTCCCTAAAGGTGTATGAGATTTGAAACCGTACACTTTTTTATATCAGATAAGTCTTGATTTTTTTGATAGTTTTACAGCATAACAATAGCTGCTAATCTGCTGAGTTGTAGAATAAAACCTGGTTTCGTTTTCCTCAGGCATCCGTTCATTTTTTTCTTTAGCTAAAAAAACGAACCAAAAAAAGCCACCGCTGTAGTTTGCCTGGCTAAAATTTGTTTCATTACGCCGAAACAGCTCAAACTCGCCTGCGGCTCAAACAGTGATCTGTTTTTACGGCTTCATTTCTCAAATTTCTTAACGCCCACAAACTAAGGCGGAAAGTAAAGGCGCTGTTTTTCAAGCACTTTTGAGACTGATAAAATTAAACTCTGCACAAGCATTAGTAATGAAAAATTAGTGTACGGTTTTGAATGTATGAGAAAGAAAAAATGGTTCAAGCAAAAAGTAGTCATACTCAAATACTTGAACCAATAATAATTCTCTCAAAAGTTGATCACCCACATTTATCCCTTATCTCTGATGTTTTCGGACGTTCTTTTCAAAGTATATCACACGTTAAAAAAGTTCCGAAGAATTTAAGAATCATTAGTTAGGTTTTGCAGTAGAATTAGGCTAGTACCTTAAATACTAAATACCTAACCCATTATTTCGGCGATTTTTGCCCACTGACTTTACTTAAAAAAACTTGCGTAGCTAAGGCTCTGCGCGATTTTTGAAGTTCGTCAGAAAACAAAACTCATCCCAAATAATAGCGCATTTACTTAATGTTTAAGGTACTAGTTGGCTATTTTGAGGTCTTCTTTTTCATTCATTTTAAAAGAAAACTCATAATAGTTGGTCACCCTTTGCCGTCCTTGACGGGTACTTTTTTCTCCTTTTTTGGTACCTTCTATTTTAAAATTTGCTGCTACTTTATTTTGATTATTTACCCTAAAATTCCACTGCACCAGCTCAAAGTTTTCAAACTCTGCCGGAATCATTCCTATGGCTTCGTCATACTTGGTCAGTATCAGGTCAAAGTCTAATTCTTTCAACTTTACTTTGCCTTGCTTGTTTTTTAAGAAGAATTTTTTCTGAAAATTTTTAGATGCCATTTTAGGAGCCTGCAACTCTTGACCTTCGCCCAATGCTACCAAATAACTTTGCGAGTAATCTACCCCTTTGTCAAGGTAACTAATCATTGCGCTACCAAATTCGCTGGTCAAGTGATTTTCTGACCGTAGAGATAGTTCATATACCACTTTATCAGCTCCAAACTTACTCTCTAAGAGTTTCTTCAACTCGTTCAAGTGTTCGCCATTGTTCAACGCCATGTCTGGCGCACCACCACCTGTCAAAGGATTTCCGCCTTCGCAAGAAGACAAAAATAAGGTAAATACTGCCAACACTGTGGCAAACCACATACTTTTATAAGCTTTATTGTTCATAATAATGTAATAAGAAATAATAACGGTTGTACGCTGTCATACAACACAGTTTTCGAAATAGCCTGATTGCCCTATTGGGCATGCATAAAAATTGATCACTTGGGAATTAGTTACTGACGGTTTTGGTTTGCTCTTCTTCGTCGCCTTCACTTTTGCCAAAAACAAAGAATAATGCTACTCCCACAACAATAAACCCTATCCGGAGCAACCACCCCATTGTATTGCCCCAAAGATCTACCCACATGAGTAGTTTAAGGTTGTAACCAAAAATAGATAGTATAGATGAAGCAACCCCAAACAATGCCAGTATTCCTCCAAATCGCCCGATTTGTGCCTTGATGTATTCCATAAAAATTAAATCTATTGTGGATATTTTTCTCAAAGGTAGGTACAAAAGCAATGGTTGTAAACAGGCAATATATATCCGTAAGAGATGGGTTTATATTCGTGTAGGTTTGAACCAAAACCGTAAAAAGCAGTGTTATTGGCAACTCAAGAAAAGAAAATTTGAGAACGAAGTCTTGCCGTAAGTTCAAGTCAAAAAAATTGAGCCCTCAAAACAGTGGCCCTTACAAAAACAAAAACCGACACTTTGTAAAGTTATCGGTTCTTGCATTGGTTTTATTATTTTTAATTTAAGCCAACCACTCGGCTACTTCTTCTTTAGAAGGGTTTTTCACATCATTCAGTTTGAGTTTTTTGCGCATTCCACACACTTCCTGATGCAGTTTGTTAGCGTTGGCTTCTTTTAGTTTTTCTATTTCAAAGTATCCTAATTTTTGAATAATAGGCACTAGCTCTTCACGCACACCTATCGACTTATAATCGTCTACTGTAGCAATAACGGGTTGCTTTTCGGGGCGCATCTGCGGGAAAAACAACACTTCTTGAATAGTAGAAGAGTTGGTCATAATCATAGACAAACGGTCGATACCAATACCCAAACCAGCTGTAGGGGGCATTCCGTACTCAAGCGCACGCAAGAAATCCTCGTCAAGAGTCATAGCTTCATCATCGCCTCGTTTGCCCAGGTTTACCTGGTCTTCGAAGCGTTGGCGTTGATCCAGGGGATCGTTCAGTTCAGAAAAAGCATTGCAAATTTCTTTTCCATTGGCTATAGCTTCAAAGCGCTCTACCAAACCAGGCTTATCGCGGTGGCTTTTAGCCAAAGGCGACATTTCTACCGGGTAGTTGGTAATAAAGGTAGGCTGGATAAGTGAGCCTTCGCATTTTTCGCCAAAAATCTCATCAATCAACTTGCCTTTGCCCATAGAAGGGTCAGTCTCCACATCCAGCTTTTTACACGTTTCACGCAACTGATCTTCGTTCATTTCAGAAATATCAATGCCCGTAAAATGCTCAATAGCTTCGAACATCGTATAACGTTTCCAGGGACGTTGAAAATTGATGGTATTGGCACCTACTTGTACTTCGGTAGTACCGTGCAAAGCAATGGCGACTTTTTCTACCATTTCTTCTACCAGGTTCATCATCCACTCATAGTCTTTGTAAGCCACGTATAGCTCAACTTGAGTAAATTCCGGATTATGAAAACGACTCATGCCTTCGTTACGAAAGTCCTTAGAAAACTCGTATACTCCATCAAAGCCACCCACAATTAGTCTTTTGAGGTACAACTCGTTGGCAATACGTAAGTACAATGTCATGTCCAACGTATTGTGGTGAGTTTTAAATGGTCGGGCGGCAGCTCCTCCGTACAAAGGCTGTAGTATAGGTGTTTCTACTTCTAAATACCCTTTATCATTCAGGTAGTCTCGCATGGTATTCACCAGCTTGGTACGCTTAATGAAAGTATCTCTTACTTGTGGGTTTACCACTAGGTCTACATAACGTTGACGGTAACGCAATTCGGGGTCGGTAAAAGCATCGTGTACTTTGCCATCCTCGTCGGTTTTGGGCTGGGGCAATGGCTTGATTGCCTTGGTAAGTAAGGTGTACTCAGTGACCCAAATGCTCAATTCACCCGTTTGAGTTTTAAAAACGTAGCCTTTGACACCAAGAATATCACCCAGGTCAACTAGTTTTTTATATACATTGTTGTAGTAAGACTTATCTTCTCCCGGACAAATCTCATCGCGGTTCATATAAATCTGTACACGTCCTTGTGAATCTTGTAGCTCAGCAAACCCTGCTTTTCCCTGAATACGACGGCTCATCAAACGCCCAGCTACAGAAACCTGTTTGTACTTACCTTCCTCTACCTTATCACCTGCGGCCAAATGATCGCAGTCGGTTTTGATGTCAGCACTGGAGGCATTGATTTCGTACAAATCGGCAGGATAAGGATTTATCCCTAACTTGCGCAGCTCTTCCAGCTTCTCTATGCGCACGCGTTCCTGCTCAGGTCTCATGTTAAATTGCATTTAATTTATTAAAATTAAGATTATAAATAGCTATTAATCAATGAAGGGAGCAAACAAGAAATAGTATACGCATTTTTAGATGCTATTTTCCGTGAATATCTCGTTACCGGGACTAGGAGTTTTTTTCAGCAATAGCTATGGCTATTCCTTCAAAAAATGCCTCATCTTCACTCAAAATTTCAATCTAAACTCTGCGTACTTTATTTCTTGATCCCTCCCTAAAAAGCTTGTTTTTTATATGGAGGTTGCAAAAGTAAATAAACAAAGGCAAGGTTACAAATATTCTCATCAAATGCCTTTTTTTGTGGCTAATTTATAAATTAAATTCGCGTAAGAAGCCTTGTACCACAGATAACAAACCCCAGCAAAAGTGGTATTTTTAGTTTGGCAACAAAAAAAGTAACTGCTAAAAAACACCTCTCCTCTAGGATTATTGTTTTTTTCTGACTTCTTTAGTTCTCAATACTCCGCAGTGATTTTAGTCAAAGTTGGTTGCTGGTTATCAGTTATTTATGAATTTAAAAGCTATTTAATTGGATGTTCAGGCGTAAAACCGACACACTTTTGAAAATAAAGTGAGTAAATAATCTTAATATAAAATGCTGGTTTACAGGATTTAACAAGGTGAATATTTACTCGAATCAGCTACGGACTATCGACTAAATACTATGGACTATTGTAGTTCTATCTGTCACTAGTAAAAGTGGTGGATTTGCCGTAGTCTTTGCCAATTACGCTCCCAACAGAGATAAAAAGATGATAATATGGAAGTAACTCACCTGATTGAAAATATTGTAAACCATATCGATGCAGGTTTGTTTTTACGAGATGTATCTACCAAAGAAGCCATTTATTACAGTCCTGGATTTTTTAAAATATGGGAGGTGGAAGAAGTTGATTGGAATGAACAAACCGATTCGTTTTTGAACTTTGTGCACCCTGATGATAAAGCCCAGGTAGAGACAAATCATTATAAATTTATGAAGAGCGATACTCGCAGAAACGAAGAGTACCGTATCATTACCCCAAAAAACAATGAAAAATGGGTATGGGTCAGAACGTTCCCTGTGTATAACACCCAAGGTGATTTGTATTGTCAGGCGGGCATTATAGAAGATATTACTTACAAAAAAACGGTAGAAAAAGACCTTACATCTTTGACCAAATCAAAAGATGAAATGTTGCGCATGTTATCGCATGACTTACGCAGCCCCCTTCAGTCTATTTTGGGGCTTACCCAATTGCTGGAAATGGAGACCCATAGTTTAAACAATCAAGACTTAAGCAAGTACATTCAGTTAATCAAAGAAAGCTGTAACTTTGCCAATAACCTGATGGCCGACCTATTAGATACCCATTCGCTTGAAGAAGGCAAAGGTGAATTAAACTTATCAGAAACCAAGCTGAGCAAGCTATTGACCGAGTCTTGCCACATGTTTGAGCAACAAGCCATCAAAAAAAATATATCATTGAACTTGATTATAGATGCTGCACACGACAGTGAAATGAAGTTAGATGCCACCAAAATCATTCAGGCAGTCAACAACCTGCTGTCTAATGCCATTAAGTTTACCGCTCGCCATGGGCAAGTAACAGTAACACTCAACGATACCTCTGACTACGCCACTATTTGTGTCAAAGATTCAGGCATTGGCATTCCAACCGATAAAATCCCTTTTTTGTTTGACAAGTTTACCAAAGCTCGGCGGGCAGGTACCAGCGGTGAAAAAACTACTGGCTTAGGCATGTCTATTACCAAAAACATCATAGATCAGCATAAGGGCGAAATATCGGTAGAAAGTAAGGTAAACGAGGGCACAAGTTTCATTATCAAACTTTTTAAGTAAGTAGCAGCAAGTCCTTAGATACCGATGAATATCGGTGCAATTAGCTATAAGCTACAAGTAAATATAACTATCTCATAATATGATAGTTATACTTTCATATTAGGTATATTTAATTTTGTCTTGGTACATAAACTACAAAAACAACCTAATCCATAGAACGGCATCTCTGGCAGGGGTATTTCTCAAAAAAATAGTTCCATAGCTTTATATGCAAAGATTTTTTCGCTCGTCCTCCCACCAAATATTTTGTCCTTTTGGAGTACTTTATTTTTTACGTTTTACTAAGTAACAATACTCCTCAGTGATTTTAGTCAAAGTTGATTACTGATTATCTTCGTTGAGCACCGATATACATCGGTATCTAAGGACTTGCGACTTGTCGCACCGATATGCATCGGCATCTAAGGACTTGCCCCCCTGTCAGGGCTATGGACTATTGAAGTAAACTTCCAGCCACTTAAAAACTCAACTATAGCTTTACTCCCATCCACAGAATATCATCTCTTTGAGTAGTATCACGTTGGTATTGGTCTAGTATTTCTTCAAGGGCTCGTTTTTGTTCGTTCAGCGGTAGCATGGCATGCTCTTGCAACACTACCTGTAAACGCCCTCCTCCAAATCTTTTGCGATTTACATTGTTCTGATCACGTAAACCATCTGAACCGGTGTACACCAGGCTATCTTTTCTAAGAATTAAGCTTTGGTTGGCAAACTTTTTTTGAGTTTTATTCAAGTCTCCAATGTATAAGTTATCTCCCTTAAGGCGATGCAAACTTCGGTAAGGAGGCTCTATATAGTATACATCAGATTTGGCTCCGGCAAATACCAACTGAGTATCGCCAGTAGGCTGTTTTTCCAAGGCTATCAACACGATGTCCATTCCACTGCTTGTAAAATGCTTTTGTTTGGCAAATAAGCTGCGAATTTCCTCGTGGAGCTCGTTCAATGCCTGGGCAGGGTCGGTATTTTGATTGCCCACAATTATTTTCTCCAGGGCATTGTAGCCAATCAAAGACATAAAGGCTCCTGGTACTCCATGCCCAGTACAATCTACTGCCGCCAACATGACCTTATTTCCTATTTGTTTTATCCAGTAAAAATCGCCCGACACCACATCTTTGGGTCGGTATATAATGTAATGTTCTCCTAGTATATGAGTACGCTCTTCTTTATTGAGCAAAATGGCGCGTTGAATGCTCAATGCCGACTTGATACTATCTTGAATACGGCGGTTTTTCTGCGACACCAGATTGGCGTTGTATTTTACCAGCTCTTGGGTGGCTTTAAGGGTTTCGAGATTTTCTCTCAGCTCTTCGCTTATCTTAAGCAACTCTTCATTTTTTAATTCCAGTTCGCTGGTGCGCACCTGTACTTTACTTTCCAGGTTTTCGTTGGCCTCTTTCTGAATGTATAGGGCTTGTTTTTGCGCATACAGGGCTTCTCGCTGTGCCTGCGCTTTAGCTTTCTGATTTTGTATTTGTTCTCGTCTATAACGATCACTCAACGCAAAGGCGATAAGTACTATTTCTATGACATTGGCTATTTCTACGGCGTGGGTAGCAAAAAAACTCACGGGTAATAGTCCCATTGCCCTAAAAACAACCATCAATGCACCCAAGGCATAAATAGCAAAAGCAAGCACAAAATACCGGGCTGAAGCTTGTTTTCGCACCAAGGCATAAATACCTGCAGTAAGGGTAACCAACAAGGTAAGCGAAGCCACTAAGGTAGCCCAACGTACAATTTTATTATAAGGCACAACAAAGGCTATCACCATAAGTAAAACCCCTACCAACGCCAAGGTTTTGAGGGTCACTTTAATTAAAGTATTTTTTATTCGAATAAAATCCTGGACAAAAAACGCCAAGCCAGTGATAAACATGCCCATAGAGATGATCAACATGGGGTTATTAATTTCAGGCAGGTTGCCCCAAATATACTGGTAGGTGTGCCCACTAAGTGACGTGTATAATAATAAGCACCCGGTAATATAAAGTACATAAAAAAAATATACCCGTTGCCTAAAGATAATGCCCAGAAATACATTGGTAATGGTAATCAAGAACAGAATGCCCACAAAAATGCCGTAAAACATTTCGGTGCGTACTTGTTGCTGGTGGTAGTAGTCGATTTTTTGAATATACAGTGGCAACTGAATAGTGCCTGAAGAACGTACTTTGAGATAAAAAGTATAGGTTTTGTTGGTAACCAATCCGTTTAAAGGAAAAACAATGGTACGGTATGGAAGTGTTTTGGCGTATAAGGGCAACATGTCACCATTGCGTTTGTTTTGCCAATTACCCGTGGCGTCTTTATAATACAATATCACTTGGTCAATCAAAGGGTAGTCTTGATTGATCAACCAGCTATTAGACAATGAATCCGTTTTCTTTACCCTAAATTTCAGCCAATAGGTAGCATCAGAAAACCCCAGGTTAAGGTTTTTGGCAGATGACAATGTAAACCTGGCTTTAGACGCCCGCACCTGTTCAAAGCTCAACTGATTGGTTTTGTCTTCCAATACAGCTGTATGTTTGCCTATGGTATAGCTTGGCTTGGTGCCTGATAGCTTAATTACCGGCAAATTGGGTTGGGCAACGCTCTCTGGCAACAGCAACCACACCATACTTGCCACAAACCATACTTTAATAAACCATTTATTTTGCATTCTATAACCTCCACATCAAAAAACCTACAACTGTTTTGATGCTTATTTTATCCTTACTCAACCCCCTCAGAAGTCATCTTTGAAATGCAAAGCTAAATAGAAACTTTAAAATGTGTCTTAAAAATCAAAATTTCTTACATGCCAACCACCACCCTATGAGTAAACTCAAGGTACATGCCCAGCAAAAGTATGTCATCTGTTGACCAAAAGGTAGGCCTCCATCGATGTAGGTAACAAATTCAAAGTAGTTTATAAAGGAAATAAACTCAGGAATGATCAGGAAGTGTACTTTGGGAAAGATCGAGGCTGTCTTCCATCTCTACAACAACGCTAAAACACCTCAACAGGCGATATTTATTGCATACAATCTGCGCATATTTTTGCGAGTGAAAGGGGCCAATTAGAAATGCATGCCCACCTGCCACCTGGCTTTTGCGTAAGGTAGGCATTGTTTGTAGTATGGCTTGCTCCTGTTCAGCACTTTGGGGCACAATGGCTATGCTGTACAACACAGTAGAGGGATCTTCGTCTTCGTATTGTTTTATAAGCCCCATTAGCTCTTCCAACACCAGCTCTTCTTCTTCCGACACTACCCCATCTATCCTCACCAACATGTTCAATACATCGCCCAACTGAGACACTTGGTCGGTGGGTGGCGAAGTATGCAAATACTCTACCATAGCATTGCGCAACTCGGTAAAAGAAATAGGGCTATGTTGCCCGTTCTCTTTGGTAAATTCTTCCCAGTCGAAATGAATATCCCATAGTTCGGCAAATTGCTGAATAAACTCCTTTTCACTATCGTCGAGCACCTCGTCTATCATAGCCACTTTGCTCAGTATTTCTATTACTTTATAGGCTTGCGATGGTCTAAAAAACGATTTAGCAAGATCACCTGCTTCTTTTCGCTCTAGCTTCAAAGCCCTTTTGACCAGGGTCCAGAAACCAGTTTTTTGCTGACCCACTACCCACAAACCAGCACCGATAAATATCTGAACAACTGCCGCAAAAGCCCAAAAAGAAGCATTGATGGCACCTTGCCAGTGATAAGCAAAAGAAAAATTAAGCACAAATACCGAACTGGTAAAAAAACCAATAAACTTACCTGTAATCGAGATGCTCTCCGCTACTTTTCGATCATGTCTCCTCTTCCAAAGTTTATTTAGGGTCAAATAAACTTCCATAAAAGTAAAACCAAGCGACACATAGGCAATGAGGCTTATAATGGTTTTAAAAGATTCGAGCATATATATTGGAGATTTTTTAGCGCAAAAACAAAAGTATAGAAAAGGTATATAAAAACCCAACAACTTTGTATAAACACCCTCTCGCTCTTATATTCTACATCTTCTTACAATATTAATATTTCAAAAAGTATTCTCTGAAATCACACGTTTTGTCCAGTCCCATTTTCTTTTTAATGCGCCCACGAGTTACCTGTGTTGACCGGGGAGTAATGTTGAGCAAGTCGGCTATCTCTTTAGTGCTCAAATTCATCTTAGTATAAGCACAAAACTTCAGCTCGTAGGGTGTAAGCTCGGCATATTTTCTTTGCAATCGGGCAAAAAACTGTGGATGCACTTGTTCAAAATGCATTTTAAAAGAGTCCCAGTCCTGAGCAAACCGAACCTCGTTGCCAATTTCTTTAATAATGGGCTTCAGAAAAGGCTTGACCGATATAGGAGCTTGTTCAAGTTTCTGTTGAATTTGAGTAAGTAGCCTATCTTTGTGGTTACTTTGTAAGGTAAGGGTTGCCAACTGTCTTTGTTGTTGCTCTTTAGCAAGCTTGACTTCTGCATAAGCATCTGCTAAACGCAATGCCACGTTTACCCTGGCAATTAGCTCTACTTCATCTATGGGCTTGCGTACATAATCAATAGCACCCGAAGTCAACGCTGTTTTTAAGTCTTTTGGGGAGGTCATGGCTCCGGTGGCCACTATAATGGGAATGTCTTGGGTATTGTTTTCAGCTTTAAACTTCGTAATAAGCGTAATACCATCAATATCAGGCATTTGCCAATCAGTAATGATCAGGTCGGGCAATAACTCAATGGCGATTTCATATCCCATTGTGCCATTGTTTGCCACCATCAACTCATAGTTAGTTTTACCTTCAAACAGTTGTAAATAAACATCTAAGTTATACTGTTCATCATCAATGGCTAAAACTCTATATTCTTTCATCCAACTAATAAACTTTTCAAGTACTCGAATTGTGTTTTATTTGAGTTTAATACAGATTGTTGGATGGCTTCTTTCCAACGTTCAACAGAGACACTATGAGCAGGAATATTATTTAACAAACGTTTGAGTTTGGAGGCCTCATAAAACTTCAGCGCAATGATGTCTGCCCGAAAAGCAGCCAACGTCCGTTGGTCATCTACCGTAAGTATTATATCGTTCTCCAGGCTGGCAGTTTCCAGCGTGCCACCAACAAGAGCAGTGGACGCCCCCAAAGACAAAGGCAAAGTAAGCCAAAAAGTACTGCCCTCTCCTTCTCGCGACTCTACCCCCATTTTGCCCCCATGAGCTTCTATCGCAAATTTGCAGAAAGTAAGCCCCAACCCTGTTGATTGAATCTGTTCTTGATTTTTTACTTCTACCTGATAGTATTTATCAAATATCTTTTCAATATGTGAAGCAGCTATGCCTTTTCCCTGATCTGAGACTTGTACCTTAAGCCATTCGCTTTTTACTGCTTCTGCCTTTACGTTGATGGTGCTGTTTTGAGGGCTAAACTTAATGGCATTGTGTAATAAATTTACCAAAACCCTTAAAATCAAGCCTTCATCTATCAACACCAAGGCTTTTAAATGATTGTCATAGTCCAAGGCAATATTTTTTTGCATCCGCAAATAGTCTACCTGAGACACTGCCTGCGCCAACACCTGTACAAACGGATAAGGTACACTTTGTACTTCAATGTTGGCATCTTCAAACTTTTGTACATCTAACAGGTTCATGACCAAATGAGTCATTTGCCGTCCGGCTTCTATCACTTTAGGCTTTTCAGATAAATTCATCACTACCCCCAATGAATTCTTGAGATCATGCACCAGCATGTGGGTCATTGCTTGTTTGAAGTCTGACAAAAGTTTGATTTGCTGATAAGATTCTGACAAGGCAATGGCTGAACGGGTACGGGCTAGTAACTCTACTTTGTCGATAGGTTTACGCACATAGTCAATGGCACCCGCCTCCAGTGCTGTACGCAGGTCATCGGGGTGAGTCATTACCCCAGTAGCCATAATAATGGGAATGTCTTTGGTAACAGGTGATGCTTTTAGTTTTTTTACCGCCTCAATTCCACTCATTTCTGGCATTTCCCAATCCATAATAATCAGGTCAGGGCGTTTGTCAAGCGCCAGCCGATACCCCATCATACCGCTGGTGGCTCCCAAAATGGCATAAGGCTCTAGTGAGGCATCAAAATAGGCTGTAATAGTTTTTAAGTTATTGTATTGATCATCAATCACAAGAATACTATACTCTTTCATACATTACGAGGTCTTTTGGGTACCAAATAGTCAAGCATTGAATTGGAGATAAGATTTAGTAAAATAATTCAGGGCGCTACTGTTTGCTTTTTGAATTCCGCTGAGCTAAATGATTTTTTATCAACAAAGAAGGAAAATACTATTTCGAAAATATGTCCTTACATTTAACCTTGACTTGACTAAGTAACAAATCAAAATGGCTGATACTTTTAGACAATAATACAGGAAATGTATAAAAATGCTTGATTTACACCAAGAAGATTTCACTCTTAGGAATGGTACCAAAATAAATACGCATTCTTAATCTCATCTTTTGAGGCTATACATTGTTAAAAAATAGCCGAATAGCGATGCTATTAGCCGACCATCCCTCAAGCTCGCTCAATATCCACTAGGAGCCACAACTGGTATTTAATAATTATAAAGTGATTTTTCTATTAA
>NZ_CANLRP010000184.1 GCF_947493425.1 uncultured Microscilla sp.
GAATTTGCTTAGTTGGGCACGCGCAAGGACGACGCGCGCCATCTTCAAAACTTCCAGCCAAACAAGACTAATGGAAACAGCATTAGACTCCCGACTCCTGACTACTAACTCTCAACTAATAGACTTGCCGCTAAAAGCTTGAGGCTGTAGAAGCTCCCAACTCCTGACTACTAACTCCCAACTAATAGACTTGCCGCTTCTCACGCCTCCGCAATGCCCTTGCCCAAGTTGGCTTGAGTCATCATGTAATCAAACACCCGCAGCGATTGCTCCTTAAAAGTAGGGGTGTCATACACTTCTTTGAGGTGGTCATACAACTGCTCCTTGATATAGCGCTCTACCTTGATGCGTTGTCGTTGGTTTTTGTGCCAATCGGTCACCAACAGCTCATCGCGTTTGGTTTGGAGCTTCACTAGCAAGTCTTGCGCCGCCAGTTTTATTTGTTGCTTTTGGATTTTAGTCAGCTTCTTGCCTTGGTAGAGCAAATCAAACAATTGCAATTCCTCCTCAGTCAGCCCCTCGCTTTGGGCGCGCAAATCCTCCTTTCTGAGCTTTTCGGCATAAGCCTTTAATTCTTCAAAATAACGGTTTACATCACTGGTTTTGGTGTTGTAGCGGTCAATGATTTCTTGCAGCCTAATGGCAAAATCTATCCGGGTAGTATTACGCTGGAGCATGCGCTCGAGTTGCTCTTGCAAAAATGCCTTAAAATCTACTATAGACAAATACTTCACGTCTGTATCTCTAAACCGCGTTTGCAACACCTCTAGGTCTATATTACGCAAATCTATGGGGGTAGACTTACCAATACTGTATTGGGCTTGGGACTCTTGCACTGCATTGTTGTTGACCGAATAAATGCTATCGTCGAGCAGCGAACGTGTGGCCGCAAAAGCACTGTCGAAATCGCCCTTGGGTGTTTCTCGCAAAATCACTTGCCGCAAAGATTCATACGCCTCCTTAGTACGCTTAAACTCCTGCGCCACGGCTTGGTCGGGTTGGGTAGCGTTATAAATATTGCGAATAGCGTTTTCGTGCACATTAAACTCCTTACGGACTTCTTCGGTGATAGACAACAAGTTAGCAAAGGTTTTGAAATGTTTAATATTCTTGAAAGTATCCTTGTTTTGCAAAATCAACTCCATATCACACCCATTGTCTAGCAAAAAGGCATGGGCAAGCGCCACCACCTTTGCCAAAGCCTCGCGTAATTTTTCTTTGTCTTGCACAGGCCTATCACTGCTCTTGAGCTTGCTGTTGTGTTGTTTGCCGTATTTGTCTAGAGCCTTCTCTAAGTTTTCGAACACCCCAAAATAATCTACAATAATGCCGCACACCTTGTTTTTAGCCACTCGGTTGGCGCGGGCTATAGTTTGCATCAAAGTATGGTTTTGCATAGGCTTGTCGAGGTAGAGCGTGCTCACGGTAGGGCTGTCGAAACCCGTGAGCCATTTCGAACACAAAAACACCAGTCTAAAAGGATCATCATCGTTTTTAAATCGTTCTTCCAGCGTCTGCTTTTGTTCCCCATACCTTTTGTCCATCGCCTTGCGGTGGGGGCGAATGTGGAGTCCTTGGCGGCTAAACTTCTCCTCTTCGTCGCCCTCCTTGCTTATCACCACATACATCTCAGTTTGGCGCATCCACTCCAGGCGCTCGCGGTGTTCGGCTTTTTCTGCCGTGTCGGTGGTTTCCTTAATCGCCTTACTCAAGCGCTGTTTTTCTTTTTTCCAATGCACCTGCACCTTGTCATACATTCTCACTGTGGTATACTTATCCACCGAAATCACCATCGCCTTGCCCTGGTACGTACGGTAAGGAAAATGCGCTACTATATCGCGAGCTATTTCTTCCAGGCGGGCGTCGCGCTTGATCACCTCCAGCTCGCTGGCATATTGTTGCTTGAGCCGCGCCTCTTGGTCGGCAGTCAGGTTGTCTCCTTCTATAATCTCCGCCAAGTCATCGTTCAAGTAGTCGTTGCTCAGCTGCACTTGGGGCACGCGGTTTTCATAAAAAAGCGGTACCGTGGCACCATCTTCTATGCTTTGGGCAAAATTATACTCGCTCACATACTCGCCAAACCATTCGCGGGTGGTTTCGTTGGCGTCGAGCAGGGGCGTACCCGTAAACGCCAAATAGTTGGCATTGGGCATTGCCTTGCGCATGTTTTGCGCCAAGCCGTTGTATTGGCTGCGGTGCGCCTCGTCTACCAACACTATAATGTCTTTGCGCTTGGTGAGCAAAGGAAACTCCTCGCCCTTGTCGGTGCCAAACTTTTGGATGAGGGTAAAAATATACGATTGGTTGTTTTGGGCAAGCATTGTTTTGAGATGTTCGCGGCTTTTTGCCTGTACATTGTCTTTTTCGCCAATGACTTCAGCCTGCAAAAAATTGGTAAAAATCTGCGTGTCCAAGCTGTCGCGGTCAGTAATAATCACAAAAGTATAGTCGCCCGTATACTTGCGCATCACCTTCATGGCAAAAAATATCATCGAAAAACTCTTGCCACTGCCTTGGGTGTGCCAAAAAATGCCCAGCTTACCCGCCTGTTTCAAACGGTTTTCAAACGAAGCAATGCCGTTGTTTACTCCCAAGTATTGGTGGTTTTTGGCAATGATTTTGGTGCGGTCGGCAAAGTAAAAAATAAAGTTTTCTATCAAATCGAGCAAGCGCTCTTTTTGGCACATGCCGCGTAAGATGCGCTCTAGGCTAATGCTTTCATCGGTGTCAGGGGTTTCGTTTTCCTTACTCACTTTTTTCCATTCGCTGAGGTGCTCTAGCTCGGCGGTAAAACTCCCCATTTTGCTTGTTTGCCCATTCGACAAAATCACAAAGGCATTGTATACAAACAATTGGGGAATGTCGCGTTTGTAGCGATGCAAGTTGTTGTGGTAGGCACTGTCTACCTCTACGTTAGAGTTTTTGAGTTCGATAAACACCAACGGAATGCCATTGACATAGAGCAGCAAATCGGTGCGACATTCGTTTTTGCCAATAATTGGTAGTTCTTCTACCACCATAAAATGATTTTCTAAGGGCTGGTAAAAATCAAGGTAGACCAGTTTAATGGGTTGGGGCACCCCCTCAGCGTCTTTTACTTGGGTGTGGTAACCGTGCTTGAGCAATTGGTGCACCGCCTTGTTGGCAAGCAAAGGGCTTTGGTGGCTGCGGTTTTGGGTCAAGGCTTGCATGGCCTCTTTGACCAAGTCGGCTCGATGGTCAGGTGGCAAGTGAGGGTTCAACTTTTGCAAAGCAAGCTCAAGCCGGGGCAGGCTCACCACCTCTTGGGCAGATTGCCGCCCCAAGTCGTGGTCGTCGTATTGACAAAACAAGTGCTCGTGGTAATGCAAGCTGCCAAGCAATAGCCGAACCGCGGCTTTCTGGATGTCGTCTTCAGATATAAAGTTTGCCATAGTCGTACAAAGGTGTTTTTGATGTTGGATAGATGGATTATTGGGAGCAAGGCAAGAACTTTTCTTCTTGCCTTGCTTGGGTTTATACTTTGAGCTTCCCGCTCAACAAACGCGGCAATAATCGGTCGCGTTGTTGTTGGAGAAGGAGGTTTTTTTGTTGTAGGTTGAATACTTTAGTAAACATTGGGTTAACCTTTGCAGAAAAATCATTTAGCAAATTCGTGGGAGGCACCTTAACTATAAATGAATCAAAACATTTATTGTCAACCCTTTGTCTACCAGTTGCCCCTGACATACTATTTATAGCATGGTATCTAAATGAGTCTGTGCGTGATAGTAGATAAATATATTCAAAAGGTAATTTATCTTGTTTAAAAACTATAAATTCTGTTGATCCAAATCCAATTTCATCTCCTTGTAGGAATTGTACCAAGCCAATTTTACCGTTTTGTAAACAAGGTGTAATACGTGAAAAAAGAGTATCATAGTTTGTAAAACGAGCACCTCCCTTAAGTGCTCTCGTATCTGTTTGAGAAACTATTAGAGAGTCTTGTTTTAAACCTTCCATGCCCACAAATGGATAAACTTTATTTTTATCAGCTTTGTAAGATGGATTAATCTTTACACACTGTGAAAAAGGCTTCTTCTCCCAGCCTTTCGGCAAACCCTCTACCCACTCCGCCGTTTCGTGTCCAGGAAACCGCAAACGCACAAACCACTCTTTGTATAAGTTTTGCGTCATTTGTTCTAAAGCGGCAATGCGAGCTTGGTTGTTCTCTATCAGTTCGTCGTAGGTAGAGAGCATACGGGCTATTTTTTTTTGGGTAGGGAGTGGGGGGAGTTTAATTTTTAATTTTTCAGCCTGTGGAACCCTTATATGTTCTACCGTTGAGCCCATTCCTAAAGCCCTGATTTGATGTTGTATATGAGCCGAAAGGAAAGAGTAATATAAAAAGTGTTGGTTAAGCACTTGTGAATTAGCTCTATACAGCATTAACCTTTGCCCTAAAAAAACATGGTCATCTGACCTCAATAAACCTACTTCACCTAAAGGAGCCTCTCTGGTTAATATTAAATCGTTTCGTTGTGGTTTTACCCTTCTTGTCCATTTTTTATATACTTCAGTTTCTACATATCTAACATTTTTGGTATCTACTTTACCATTTTTAATGTTAGATGTTCTAAGCATTTTAAACTCAGTTTCATAATCAACAATGGGAGCTGTTTTGTTTACACAATCAACGATAAGCTCGCAAACATCTGAAACTATGTGTTCCTTCCACTCCATTACAACACCTCCTTCAAATTGTCCTCAATCGTTTTTTCTAATTGGTGGGCTTCGGCGTTGAGCTGGGCAAACTGGGCGTGCAAGGCTTGCATTTCTGCTTTAAACTCTTCTGCGGTCAGCTTGTCTTCTTCGAGCGCCACCCCCACATAGCGCCCTGGGTTGAGCGAATGGCTTTGCTCGGCTACCTCTTCGGGCTCAGTGATTTTGCACAAACCCTCCACATCGGCATATTTGCCCTCCGGAAAACGCGCCTCGTGCCAGGCAATTTGCTCACTAAAGTAGTTGATCCGCTCTTGGATAAACTCGCGGTGTTCGAACGCCCCCGTAGCCGCTTTGAGCAGGTTTTTGATCTTCAATCGGCTAAATGCCTTATTGCCCTTTATTTTGAGTTGGCGGTCGGCAAACTGCACCAAGTCTTGCAAGGCTTTATAGCTTTCGGTGGTGTTGCTGAGATCGAGTTGCTCTAGCTTATTTGCAAATTTGATAGTACGGGTATGCTCTAGCCCTTCGGAGCTGGTTTCGGGGTGGCTTTCTACTATTTGCGACACCTCGGCGGGCAACAAAGGGGCTACTTCGGCATACCAAGTGCTCAAAGCCTTATGCAAAGGGGGCAAGCTTTGGCGCAACGCCTTTTCTGCCGCTGCTATGCCCGCATAAGGCAAGTCGGCTGGTTGGGGGTTGGCTATAGTGCCGTTTTGCCAACGCTCCAGCGCGGCTTGGTAAAGCTTGAGCAAGGCAGCGTATTTGTCGGTTTCGCCCCTATAGAGCCATACTATAGCCGTGAGGTTATACATTTGGCTCTCGGTAAAAGTGCGCAAAGCACGGGTCACCTGAGTATAAATATTGCGCGCGTCAACAAACAAAGTTTTGCCTTGGCGTTCGGGGCTTTTAGCCTTGTCGTAAAACCACAACGTAATGGGCAAAGTTACCGAGATAAAAAAGTTGGACGAAATAGACACCACCACGTCCACTATATCGTCTTGTATAATGTTTTGGCGTATTTCCTGTTCTACACTGCGGGCGTCCGAGGCAGAGTTTGCCATCACAAAACCTGCCCTGCCCTGGGGGTTGAGCGATGCCGCAAACAGATTGGCCCACAAATAATTGGCGTTGCCAAAAGTAGCCACCTTCTTGCTGGCTTTTTTGCTGGTGGTTTTGCTTGGTTTGCTGGGCAAGCCATAAGCGCTAAAGCGCAAAGCCCCTTTGAGTTTTTCCTCTTGCACCCCATCTACATTAAAAGGCGGGTTTGCCATTACATAATCAAACGGTCCGTGTTGGTGCTTGCCAATGTGTTCGTCAATATCAAAAGGGTCTTCGTAATAAGAATTGACATTGCGAATTTTGCCGCTCAACCCATTTACCGCAAGGTTCATTTTGGCAAGGTCTACCGTGTCTTTGGTGCGTTCTTGCCCATATACCGACAGCACTTGGTTTTTACTGCTTGCCTCGTTTTTTTGTTGGTGGCGTTTGATAAACTTATTGCTTTGCACAAACATACCCCCGCTGCCACACGAAGGGTCAAATATTTTTCCCCGAAAGGGTTCTATCACCTCCACAATGAGCTTTACTATAGAGGTAGGCGTAAAGAACTGCCCACCCTTTTGCCCTTCGGCAAGGGCAAAGTTGCCCAAAAAATATTCATAGATTTTACCAAACAAATCGCCCTCTGCCTCTATAGGAATCGTAGAAAACGCCTTGAGTAGTTTCTCCAAAATGTCGTCGTCTTCTATAGCCGTGTATTGTTGCTTGGGCAAAGTACCGTTGAGGTCTTCGTTGTACTGCTCTATGCTCTCCATTGCCTCTATGATTGCCTTTTGCAGGGTTTTGCGGTCTTCGCTGTCGGCTTTGTATTGTTTCTCGAGCAAGTAATTGTAGCGGGCATTTTCGGGCAAATAAAAACCCGACTCAGCAATGTATAGTTTGCGAATGTCTGCTTCGTCGTCCCAAGGTTGTATTTTCTTAGCTACCTCGGCTTCGGCAAGTTTAAATTTGTTATCTGCATATTTGAGAAATATCAGCCCCAACACTGGGGTAGAGTACTCGCTCGCCTTGAGGCTAGAGTTGGCGCGTAAATCGTCAGCGGCTTCCCACAGTTGAGCCTCTAGCCCACTCGTAAGGTTGAGCCCATCAAAAAGGATCGAATCCAATTCCTGGTCTGTCATGTATAGGTGTTTGCTTATGTCTACTAGTAGCGTGCAATATATAGAAATTAGTCGGGAGTTAGTAGTTGGTAGTCGGTAGCTTCTACAGCCTCAAGCTTTTAGCGACAAGCGACAAGTCCTTTGTTAGCGCACGCGTCCTCGCGTGTGTCTAGTCGTCAATTCTCCACATAATTTAGTTCTTCGCAGTCACGCGCAAGGATGCGCGCTAGCCTTTGGAGTCGGTAGTAACGCAAAGCGACTTTTAAAAAAAACTCCCTCCTTCGTTAGCGCACGCGTCCTCGCGTGTGTCTAGTGCTCTGGGTACTAAATTCCTTTCACGCCTTTCGGCTTCTTTTGCCTGCTGACTTCACCTAAAAAAACTCACGTAGCTTAGGCTATGCTCGTTTTTTGGAGGTTTGACAGCCACCAAAATAAACTCGAAATAGTGTATAAACTACTTAGTTCCCAAAGCACTAGTCGTCAATTCTCCACATAATTTAGTTCTTCGCAGTCACGCGCAAGGATGCGCGCGCTAGCCTTTGGAGTCGGTAGTAACGCAAAGCGACTTTTAAAAAAACTCCCTCACTGGTGCATGTCGTCCCCGTGTGTGCCTGCGTAGTATCTCAAAAAAAAAATGACCTACGCAAAAAGACTGCGTAAGTCCCCTTTTACTTTGTTTTATCAATACGAGATAGTTCATAGTCGGGAGTCAGTAGTTGGGAGCTTCTACAGCCTCAAGATTTTAGCGACAAGCGGCAAGTCTATTAGTCGGGAGTTAGTAGTCGGGAGTTTCTACAAACTATTAGCAACAGGAGGCGAAAGCTTTTAACTGTGATTTTTATAAGTTACTAAAAATCAACGTGATATAAAAGTGTGGTTACCTGTAGAACAGGGTGTAACTTGCGACTTGTTGCTTGAAGCTTGCCCCTATGGTGGCTATGGATGACTCTCGACTAAAATATTGGGCAGGCTCCATTCAAACTTACTTCTATCTATTGGTTGAACCTCCGCAAGGAGGCCCCGGTTCGAACCCGGTAGTTTGAAAATTATCCACCCAAAATTTTTATATGAAAGCAGTAGTTTAACTGGATAGAACACCGTAAAAAGTTATTTCATTACCCCATATTATTATATGATAGAGGGGTCAAAACAAACTTACTCCAAAGCTTATGGAGCCGGGGGTACAGGTTCGAGTCCTGCCTGCTTTCCTAATTATTTGTATATAAAGTATACAACAATACATTTGACATATTGAGTAAAATATACACTCAAGAAGCAGTAGCTCAGTTGGTAGAGCAGCGGACTTCCAAGACAGTTTTGAAATTACCCGAAAGGGTCAACCAAGACTTACTTCATCATTATCCGCAGGTCGCAGGTTCGAGTCCTGTCTGCTTCACTATATAGTCCATAGTTAGTAGTCGGTAGCTTTTGTAAGGTGTCCTGTAAACGGGATGTTGGCTGTAACGAAGTGGAAGTACAGATGAATTGGTGCATAGCCTCCACTGGGGGCTGGGTTTTTACACCTTGTTCTATACGTTAGAGTAGACGGTGGACGAGCGTTTTTAGCCTCGTTCTATGAACCAAGAGTCAGCCGTTTTTTAAAAATCGCTTTGCGCTACTCTCGACTCCCAACTACCCACTATGGTCTAAAATACACGAAAGCAGTAGCTCAGTTGGTTAGAGCACCGTAAAGTTTTTTCATTACTCATACAGGGTCAAATCAAACTTACTCCCAAGCCTTTTAAGCCGGGGGCGCAGGTTCGAGTCCTGCCTGCTTCACTATATATAATAGTCCATAGTTAGTAGTCGGTAGCTTTTGTAAGGTGTCCCGTAACGAAGTGGAAGTACCAATGAATTGGTGCATAACCTCCACTGGGGGCTGGGTTTTTACACCTTGTTCTATACGCTAGAGTAGACGGTGGACGAGCGTTTTTAGCCTCGTTCTATGAACCAAGAGCCAGCCGTTTTTTAAAAATCGCTTTGCGCTACTCTCGACTCCCAACTACCCACTATGGTCTAGTAACCAAAGCAGTCGTTTAATGGTTAGGACGCTGGAAATTTTTAAGTTTCAACATTATCGCTCACCTTGGCAGGTCAACCGAAACTTACTTCTAAAATGTTCCATTCCAGAAATGCAGGTTCGAATCCTGCCTGCTTTGCCAATCATCAGAAGTGGTAGCTCTATACCAGAGCAGGTGCCCAATGGCTAAGAGTTATATCATTACCCAAAAGGTCAAATATACCTTACTTCCTTCCTTTTTATGGGCTGTAGGTTCGAATCCTACCCACTTCCTTTTTAATTCCGAAGCAGTAGCTCAGCCTGGCTAGAGCGCCAACTTTGTTAGTTTTGACATTACCCAACAAGGGTCAATTAAAACTTACTTCAACTTATGGGGGTTGGAGGCCGTGGGTTCAAATCCCACCTGCTTCGCTATATTAGGTCAAGGGTGGCTTACTTCATTTTTTTACCCGAAAATAGCCACCGCATTATCTAACTTTTTTTTAACAACACTATGAACACATTACTAAAAGTAAGCTTACGGCAAAAAGCCGTATTTGTGCCCAACACGACACATCAAACTGCACCTACTGAGTTGCGCGAAACCACTTCAGTATTGGTGGCAAACCTGGCCCAATTGGGTTATGGCGTGTCGGAGCCATTGCTAAAAGCCTTGAACCAAGCCACCCCTACTTTTCAAGCAGATTTGCTAGAGCAGTTTCGCGAGGTGATGAACGTAAAGAAAAACTGGACGCCATTGGTCAAAGGTTGGAACGTGCCTACGGGTGAGTCTATAGTAGACCATATCATGACCTTTTTTGCCAATGTGTTTCAGGCAAAAGGTACGCGTTTGCAATGCGGGCACATCATTCCTGCCGATACCTTTCCACTGGAGCGTTACAATGGTTGCCCGTTTTGTGGTACCCCTTTCGAAACAGGAGAAGTTGAGCATTATGGGCAAGGGAGCAAGTTAAAAATATTGACATTATGGACAGAACAAGACACGAAGGCATTTTTTGCCAACTTGCTCAAGTCTAAAACTGCCCTGGATGCTACCCAAATGGATAGTCTAAAACTATTGTTGGCAGAGTTGCCTTTGCCCAAAGCAGACATTGCCATGAAAGAAACCTTGATGGCAGTGATAGATACTTTAGTAGAACTAGGGCAAGCAGAAAGAGCCCAGGCTTTGTTTAGTTCACCTACCGACATTATGCGTTATTTGTGGTACAAGCATACTGGGTTTTTGCAATTGGTAGCACCCAAAACTATAGCCAAGCGCAAAACCAAAAACAACACAAACTTGCATGTAGCACTAGACAAAAGCGCAGAAGTCAATGTAGAAACCAAAAAAACATTGAAACTAAAGTATAGCCGTAAGCAGTGTTTGATGGTGGCTAATTGGTTGAACAACCTAAGCTTGCCAGTAGAAAAAGCCTGCGAAATGATGCACCCAAAAAGAGGGATGTGGGTACGTTTTATCCGTGCCTTACGTTTGGCAGAGTACAGCAAGCGCAGTGGTTTTGAGTACCTACATACTTTGTTAGATGTGTTTTATAACCAACGCTATGAAGTATGGCAGGCAAAAGTAGACCATTACCGATTGGCCTCTGATGCTGAGAATACCTTAGGTTTACTAAAGCAACGCCCTGGCTTATTTGCCCGTTCGTTGTTTGCCAATATGCTTTGGTTTGGCAAAGACAAAGTAGTAGATGCTTTTACCGAGGTGGTAGACCAAGTGCCTGCCCGATTGGTGTTTACCTTGAACATGTATGCCGATAATTACTTTGACAAAAATGTTCAACGTACAGTAAAACCTTTGGGTGGAGTGAGCAAAGTAGTACCGCCTAATAAGTTGCTGGGATTGTATAAGCCTAAGCAAATCAAGGCAATGCAAGACAGCATTCAGGACTTGTGCCTGTTGGCAATGAAAAAACGTTTTGCTGCTATAGAAAACAAGCATAAGTCTATTTATATAGACCCTATGTTGTTCAAGATACCCGTATCTATTGGCGACCGTAGCGAAAGTGTGCAAGACCTGCCATCGGCATTGATGGGAACCCGCTTTGCGGTAGAAGGCGATACTGTGCGTTTGTTTATGCAATGGGGAGAAGGTTTGCCTGCTCAACACCTCGACATGGACCTGAGCTGTTACGTGAGCTATGGCAACAAAGCTGATATTTGTTCTTACAGTCGTTTGCGTACTACAGGTTGTAAGCACAGTGGCGATATTAGAAGTATTCCCGAAAAAGTGGGAACGGCAGAATATATCGATATCAATGTGCCTGAATTGCAAGAAGCAGGGGCAAAGTATGTAACGTTTACCTGCAATGCCTACAGCAATGGTGCCATTACGCCTAACCTGATAGTAGGGTGGATGGATAGCAAAAATCCAATGAAGATTTCGGCAAAAACTGGGGTAGCTTACGACCCTTCTTGTGTGCAGCATCAAGTGCGTATCACGAGCAGTGTGACCAAAGGATTGGTATTTGGAGTGTTAGACATAGCCGCCAATGAGATAGTATGGCTTGAAATGCCATTTGCTGGGCAAGTAGTACAGAATATGAACGAAAACGCGGTAAAGGGGATTTTGGCAAAACTAGATGCTAAATTGAGTGTAGGTAATTTACTGAAAGTAAAAGCTGAAGCTCAGGGCTTGACAATGGTAGAAACAGCCGAAGCCGACGAAGCCTACACTCCAGAGTGGGCAATGGACGTGGCAGCGGTTACTCAGTTGTTGGTAGATTAGTAGCATTTGAGCAGTAAGCTATTAGCTACAGGCAACAAGTTGTCCAGATTTCTGCCTATTGAATATAAAGAGTTCTTCTTGAATAAGGAGGGCTCTTTTTTATGTCCAAACCTTACACTAATTTTAATTCAAAAAGTAGTACATTTGTTCTCCAATACACCAGTGTTTTGTATGCTTATAATCACCAATTAGTTTGTAAACCTCAAGGGGTAGTGTCTTTGAACTATAAGTAAAAACCAACAGCTTGTAGAAGCTTGCCCCCTGTCGGGGCTTTTAACTACGGTTTTTATAAGTTGCTAAAAGTCAGATATAAAAAAATGTTGCCTGTGGAACAGGGTGTAACTTGCGACTTGTCGCTTAAAGCTTGCCCCTGTGGGTGCTATTAACTAAATCATTGTGAAAAAGAAATTTGAAGACTTAGGCGGTGAGTTTGTATTAGCTGCCGAAAAAATTGCCGAAAAACTAGCCAACATCAAAGCCTTTGTTTTTGACTGGGATGGGGTTTTTAGCCTGGGGGCAAAAGGAGTAGGCGTGTCTAGCTCATTTACCGAAGCCGACTCTATGGGTACCAACATGCTACGCTATAGTCATTGGCGTAAAAATGAAAAAAAAACATTGGCAATGGCGATCATCACAGGTGCAAATAACCCTACTGCGATACAGTTTGCCCAGCGGGAACATTTTCATGCAGTTTATTCCAGCATTCATGACAAGAGCAAAGCCATTGAACACTTTTGCCTGCTCAACCACATTGCTCCTGAACAAGTAGCTTGTTGTTTCGATGATGTCAACGATTTCCCGATGGCGCGTATTTGCGGGTTACGCTTTATGGTACGCCGTGCTGCCAGTCCTTTGTTGCTTGACTTTGCCCGTGAACATCAACTTTGCGACTATATTACAGGCAGCCAGAGTGGTCAGTTTGCTGTACGCGAAATTACCGACTTGGTCATGGGTATGCACAATGTATACAAAGACGTGATTTTTTCGCGCATTGCCTACGACGATGACTATCAGGCATATTTTAAAAACCGACAAACCCGCGAAACGGTGTTTTTTACCAATGACAAACAGCGTGAAATTGTACCTATGACATATCCATAGCATTGATGAGTTGCTTGACTTGGTCGAGCAACCAATCACTCTTTACCAGACCATTACGCCATCTTTGTGGAATACTCTCATACCCAAAGCGGGCGCCCAGTACTGCTCCAGCTATTGCAGCATTGGTGTCAGCATCGCCTCCTTCATGAATAATTTCAGAAATACCTTGTTCAAACGAGGAGGAATGTTGAAGAGCCCAAAATGCACAACTCAATGCCTTGAGTGTGTAGCCAATGCTGGCTTTATCTTCCAAGGCAAGCACGGCGATATTGGGGCGCACATGGGCGGTGAGATGTTCGCGAATACGGGTGTCGTAGCGGTCGCCTTCCTTTAGCATTTCTTCTATAAAATCATCGTTTACTATTTGCCCTTGCAGCAAACGACTAATCATAAGACACAAGATTACACAAGAGCCTACACAACGTGGATCGTAGTGGGTAATCTTACATACCTTTTCAGCGTTGATTCTTATTTTTTCAGGATCATCGTATTCCCATACCCCCAGCACCGAAGTACGCATAAGCGCGCCATTGGCAGCAGCGTATTTTTTTGACTTAAGCCAGTATTCTTCAGCGGCTTTGTGGGGATTGTTCATAAAAACAGGTGAGCCTATGACACTGTATATGGTACGCCCAGTACCACGCCCATCATTGTGTGCCCAATCGATAATAGTAAGCCCAATGTCTTTAATATCAATTCTTTTGTTGGCAAGCAAACTGTCTAAAATGCACAACATCTGGTGGGTGTCGTCAGTCCACTCGCCCGGTTGCCAACGGCTACGGTGTTTATCCTGTACAATTTGTTCGTAATCGGTCAGCCCATGAGGGTAATGGTGTTGTACCATTGCCTTAGACATAAACTCAGTACCCAAGCCTATAGCGTCACCTACAGCATTGCCAAAAATAACTCCTTTGATTTTATCTTCCATAGCCCTAAAATACGAGATTTTGCGGGAGGGTGAATGCTACATCGCAAAATATTTGATCCCTTGAGCAGTTTTTTCAGCTTTGATCAAGTCCTCACTTGCCAGCAAGTCTAAATAGCCCACCAGCATAGGCAAAGCTGGGATGCTAAAGTTGGTACCATAGAGTTTTTCTAACAATGCCATAAAATCGTGTGTACCTGCCCTGATATGCTCCAGGCACTCAGTTTTGCGTTGGCTGATTCGATTCAGTTGTTTGGTAATTACCTCTCGGTGGTTGTCAAAAGGGACATAATGCCCAGGGTATACCGTGCTTACTTCAAGCTGGGCAAACTTTTGGTAAGAAGCCATCATTTGGTGTAGGCTTTTTTCCCTTTGGTAAGGAGGCTCAAGGGTAACATCAATCACTGGGGTGGGCGTAACCGCCAGTAGCATGTCTGCCGAGAGCAACTGTTGTGTGTCGGGTTGGTAAAAACAAGTTTGGTGGTTGCAGTGTCCGGGAGCATAAATTACTTGCCATTCGTAGTTACCAAAATGCAGTGTTTCATCCTTTGTGAATTTTCGTATTTTCTTTGGAGGAATGTCACCCCAGGCAGTAGCCATCAACTTATAAGCACTATTGAACATTTGTTGTAAAGGCGACCCCTTTAGTTGTGGGAAAAACTCCAAATAATCTTGTATCACCCCTTGCCGTATTTCGTTCATTCCTTGTGGGTTAGCCGCCCAGTTGTAGGCATACTCCGATACCCATATTTCAGTTTTGTTACTTTCTTTAGCTATTTTACCTGCCATACCTATATGGTCTACGTGGGCATGGGTAACAATCACTTTGGCAAGATCGTTTATGTGAAGGTGATGTGCAGCTAGAGCCTTATTAAGTGTTTTCCACGATTGTTCGGTTTGTTCTCCACAGTCAATCAACACAGGTTCGGGTTTCAGAAACAAATAAGCGTTTACTGTGTTCATTCCAAACAAAGTGGGCAGTTCTATGCGTATAGGTGTGTGCATTTTAGTAAGCTAATCGTTTTATTGTTAAATTGTAGCACCAAGCTTGAAATATAGTTTGCCTTAGGTTAATAACCAAAAGTAGCTTCAAGCTTTCAGCAACAAGAGACAAGCTATTTGTAGTGCTATGCCAACATCCCGTTTGTGGGGCACCTTGCAGAAGCCCCTGACTATCAATTATTAATTTTTAAAGTGTTAGTGTATATGAAAAAAAACTTTTTATTCAGCGTTTTGGCGTTGTTAATAACAGTGCAGGTGTATGCGCTCGACTATGGTATATGTGCCCAAAGCGTAGTAGCAGTACGCAAAACTACCTCTGCCAAAAGCGAGCAAGTCACCCAATTGGTGTTTGGCGATGCCTACAAAGTATTGAAATGGTCGCCCAATAAAAAATGGGCCTATATTGAAAACTCTTACGACAATTACCACGGTTGGATTGAGGTAGCATCGGTGTTTAAGGTATCTAAGGATTACTTTACCGACTACCATAAAAATGCTCACCCAGTAGTAGCCGAAAAACTGGGGGTGGTAAAATTTAAAGGTGAAAAAATCCCTGTATCGTTGGGTTCTACTTTGCCTTTTTACAAAAAAGGAGAAATAAAGCTAGGCAATGAAATAGCCCGTTATGTGGGCAAGGCCAGTGATATTACCAACAAGCAAAGCAAAGAGAAAATAATTAAGACTGCCGAAAAACTCTTGAAGATTCCTTACTTGTGGGGAGGTAAAGGTAAACAAGGTTATGATTGCTCTGGTTTCGCGCAAATGGTGTTTAAAACCAATGGCTATATTTTACCCCGCGACTCATACCAACAAGCCGAAAAAGGTAAAACCATTGCTTTGGCAGATGCCCAACCAGGCGATTTGGTGTTTTTTCAGCGCAAGCCCCAACACATAGAAAAAAACGGCAGGGTAGTGCATGTGGGCATTGTATACGAAAATAAAAACAAACAATTAAAAGTCATTCATTCGGCAGGAATGGTACGAATCAATAAGCTTGATAAAACAGGTTTGTACCGCGACGATTTGGGCAAGTATTCTCACTATTTTAAGTTTATTAAGCGACTGGATTAGCGAAGAGCTCTGAACGATAAGTGCTTGATATTATCTTATTGTTTGAATAAAGTTAAAAGCCTTGATTTGCGTCAGGGCTTTTATTACTTGTGTGCCTGGCATGCAATATCACTTGGTGGTTCAAGTCCACTACGCGCCCATTAGCGGGAAGCGTTAGCCA
>NZ_CANLRP010000185.1 GCF_947493425.1 uncultured Microscilla sp.
AGCCTGTAGCTCTGCTACGGCGAGCTCAACGAAGTTAATCAGTAATCAACTTTGGCTAAAATCACTGCGGAGTATTGCTAGTAAAACTACAAAAATAACCTCCCCTACTGAACATCGTCTCTGATCGTTGTACTTCTTTGAGATTACTTTATCTTTTCCATTTTACTTAGGTTGTTAGGCGGCTCAAAATTGACGCCCTTTTAGGGCAAAAAAAATGACTTGGATCATATTTAACAAAATTAACAGTTTGAACGTATATCCTGCACCTACCCATGATAAACCAACAAAAGTCAAAAGCCGTTATTTTCATTTAGACCCAACAAATAAAATACACAAAACACGTTCAATTGATTACTCACAATATTTACTAATTAACAGGCAAAATAAGTATTCAGGTTTTAAGAAAAATCCCAAAGTCAAACTGCTAAAGCTCCGTTCGTGGGCGGGCATATTACCAAAGATGACGAACTTTAAACTACACACAAAAATGTATACACAACTTTTAATCGACTACTTAGCAGCACACCAACGACTGCCCTATATAAAAGATACTCAGGTAATTAAGGAAGTGTTTGAACGTAATCGCCTAAAAATTACTGATGAGTTGTTAGACTTTCAATTGCGTTATGCGGGCTACTTTCACAAGTTTCCCCCACATTCTTTTGTTTATGGGCTCTTGCACAAACACAGTGAACACTTGCCTGCTTTAGACCTTGATTTTGACGATGACAACCCCCGTAGAGTACTCATTACTTGTATGGACTGCCACCCTTTGCACGCCAGGGCGCTCGATGCCAGGGGAGTTTACTATAAGGATTATGCGGCTGTTGCCGAAAACTTCACCAAATACTTGATGCAACGTGCCTTGTTTTGGCGAGAAACCCAAACCCAGCAATGGCAAAATATTCACCTGGCAGCCCACGTGCAGCAAGCCATCAGGGAGGAACAAAACGGCAAAATAGAGGAATTTATGCTTCCACAGGTATCTGACAAGTACAGCCAAATATACCATATAAGAGAGCTTATGATTAAAGTAGAGCCTGAGCAAATCATTGCCTGGAAAGTACGTGGTTCCAAGCCTCAATTGTTTTACTTTAGTTTGTAACACTATTACTTGAAACTGTACACTTTTTTATAGCAGATAAGCCTTGTTTTTTTTGATAGTTTTACAGCATAAAAATAGCTGCTAAGTTGTAGAATAAACTCTGGTTTCGTTTCCCTCAGGTATCCGTTCATTTCCCCAAATCAAGTTTGGTTCATAACTCCGAGCTTGCTCTCGGAGGATCATGGATTTTATTTAGCTAAAAAAACGAGCCAAAAAACCCATTCAAATGCCTTTTGTAGGGGCAATCCTTTATGGTTGCCCTAGCCTAGTAAATTTCATCGCTTGGCGCCCCTATTAAGTTGCTTGTGAAGACACAAGCAACGGCGTAAGAACAGCGTCAAAACCCATTCAAATGCCTTTTGTAGGGGCAATCCTTTATGGTTGCCCTGGCCTAGTAAATTTCATCGCTTGGCGCTATTAAGTTGCTTGTGAAGACACAAGCAACGGCGTAGCTATGGCGCCCCTACTCGATTATTAATGACGCATTGTCTTGGGCTTAAAACAAAGTCAATACCCGCTCCAGTACCTTCCTTTTATCGGGGCGCTGTCGGGGCAACTCAATCTCAAGCTGCTCAATAGCTGCCTCTCCCTGATGGAGCAAAGCATTTTGGGCTGCTTGCCCAATGCTTTTGTCTTTGTGAAAAAGCAACTTGATAAAATATGGTATGGCCTGTGTATAATGCGCAAAAGTAAGGGTGCGAACTGCCGTTTTCAACAAGTCTAAATGATCGGAGTGTAATAGTTTAAAACAAAGCTCCAGATAGTCTGCCTGGGGTAAGGTCTTCTTAAGCAAACGGAGGCATAACACTTTCAGGTCACGGTATTTTTCATGAAAAACGATGTATTCCATCAACTCATTGACCACAGGTGGTGGGTCTTCAGCAAAGTTTTTCAATGCTTTGCGTACGATCTGACCATCAGCAAATTGCTGTGTTTTTACTGCCTCACAAAAACGTTTTTCGAAAGCTGCCTTGGCTTGGGCGGGCAAAAAAGTAAGTGCCAACAACTCTTGGGCAAAGACTTGAGTAATGAGTTGGGTAACCGTTGGTGCCACTACCGGGTAAGCATACAACTCTGCAAGCCAGTGTAACTGTTGGCGAGGGCTAAACCTTGTCATTTGCGTTGCCATATATTGCAAGCATTGCACGGCTTCGGTTTCAGTGGCGGCTGTTTTTGCTAACTTCTTAAGCGATTGCAACGCATTTTCCACTTCGTCTACTGCCTCATAGTCTGCGTGTTGTATATCTATTTGCCATAACAATGCCTCATGCACCAACTCCATACAATGTTGTCGCAGGGCTTTTATCATAGCCTTTGGTGGGGAGCCTTGCCGCCCTGCCTGAGCAAGCAACCAAGTCAATACCTCAGTTTTGTGATGCACATCGTACTCTGCAAACACTCCCGCAAAATCATTGACTAACGAGGGCAGGGCGGGCAATCTACACAATACCTGCACGGCAGGCAAAGGGTGAGGCAGTTGGGCACACAGCTCAAGCAATACCGAAGACAACCCCGGACAAAACAAGGTACCGGGCAAGCTTTGCAACCAAGCAAGTATATACATACTTCCCTCGGTATTTGCCCGCCTCAGCATGTCCAATAGTTCGGGGGCTATTGGTCCCACTTCTTTAATCCAGTTCAACCAATGCCACGCTCCTTCATCAAGCAAGGGCTGTAATATTTGCCATTGCCTTTCGGCAGATAACAAGGCAAAGTTACGTTGCAACGCCCAATGTGTATCTTCTTTTATGGTCTCATTGGCTGATTGGGTGCTTTGCAAAAATTGTCGCAACAAATCATTGCCAAAAGGCGAAAAATCGCCTCGCTGCTGTAGGTACTTCAGGGCATTGGGGTGACGAGTCAGCTGTTGTATTTGAGTGGGGTCAAGTGGTTGGTGCTGCCAAAAAGTAAGTGGTTTGCCCTGAAGATATTCTTCAAAACTTAGTTGGATCAACGCTGGATGTTGTGCCGTTTTTTTAATCCTGCCCAACAAAGTGTCTTGCTCTTCAACGCTGCATTTTTTGTACAAAGCCAGTGCTTCCTCTACCAGAAACGATTGCCCCGCTGGATCCATCAGCCCCCACAAATATATTTGCTGTTCAAGGCTGGCACGTTTAAATAGCATTTGCTGTACCCAATAAGCCGACTTGCCCACCACCGACAAGAGCCAATCTGCCAAGGCCACTTGTTGCTCTTGTTTGGCTTGACTTTGTTTGGCTTGACCTTTTTGGGTTTGATTTTTTACGGCAGGAGCCTCATACAGCTCAAGCAATACTGCTGTCAAATGCTTTGACACCATCCCCGATGCATCCAATAACTTTCGAATAGTTGCCACATTTCTACCTGCATTAAGCCAATGCTCCAACACCACCTTTAGCCCCTTTCGGGGGATAAAGTAACGCAGTAAAAATATCAGCTCAGGAGGGTTCTTATAGTGTAGCAAATTGTGCCACTCTAGGGTTTCTTGTGTTTCGTTTAGACTTAACACCTCCCAACCCCAGCTTTTGGCACCTCCACTGGCGTTGGCATATAGCAAACGCGCCTCCTCATCAGTCAAGGTGAGCTCATGCTGGTACATCAGTGTACACCAGGTAGCCAAGTCATGCGGCTTTGTAGTGAGGCTTCTCAAATAATTGCCCATCAGTTCACGCGTTGCCGGCAAGGCATTGAGCAAGGTAGGTTCATTGTCTATAGCTTTGCGCAAATCAGTCACTTCACTGAGCAATTGACGTAGGCTTTGCTGCGATTCGTACCATTGTTTTACCCACTGCTCAAGTTGGCGGGTATTTTCTATGTCGTGTTCCTGTCTGAGGTCAGGAGGTAAGTCAAACAATGGGTAGTTGGCCGCAAACTGTACCAACTGTTCAGGCGGGCATAAATCGGCAAGAGTATAACTCAAAAAACGTTGCTTGATAGGCGAGTTTGCTATCGACAGCTCGTGCAATAACACAAAAGGCATATTTGCCCCCAGAATGCCCTGCAATACTGAGATAATAGCGGAGCGCAACCCCGAATTATCATTATTCATCAACAATTGGGTAAGTGGCCATACACATTGTTGGGTACCATGTGTTTTCAAATACGCTACCGCTGTTTTTTTAATGTTCATGTTGCGGTGTCGCAACAAAGTGATGACCTCTTTTTCGTGGTTGCCTTCTGACATTTGAGTCAGGGCAATCAGTGCTTGGCGCAAAGTAAAAATGTCTTGATTGGGATGCAAAAAACGCTTGATAAGGTAAAATGCTTTGGGTTGATGACTTGCTCCTAAACAGGCAATATAAAACTTAAGCACGTGGGGATCTTTAGAGGCAGCTACTCCTTCGAGCAAACCTATGTCAAAACGATGATCTATACATTCGGTCAGGTAGCCCAAATACCGCTGTAGAACCGCTGACGCCTGCACTTGTGGCAACCTGGCAATTATTGCCTCTGCCAATAATTGGTTGGCATCTTTACTACCTGGCGGAGCATACCTGGCAATGCGCTGAGCAAGCTCTTGTGCACACTGCCAGGCAGCCATTTGTATATCGTCGTTGGCATTTCCCAGCTTTTTTATTACCAATGGCAACACCTCTGCATTGCCTTGCTGTGCCAGCTGACGCAGGGCTGCAATTTGAGTATCAACGGCTGGTTGATCTAGCGCGCTCAGCAAAAAAGGTTGAGCACTTGTGTGTAACGATTCAGACAGGTAAGGTAATAATTCAAAACGTCCAGGCAGTTGATGTGCTTGCAAATACTGATAAATTGACGCAGGGCTATCGGTCAATTGTAACAACAAGGGCAAGGCCTGGGCTTCAAACGAGGGCAGGCGTTTTTTTTCTCCTTCTACTTGCAATGCTTGCTTAAGATAGGCTACAGTTTTTGTCCCACCCAAACGCTGCAAAGCACTCAAACAAGCCGTAGGATGCAATGACATATAGGCCAGAATGGTGTCTTCGGCAGGGTGATAATCCAGTTCAACCAATGCCCGCAAAAGTTGCTCGAAATGATTGGGATAACGATTGGCTTGCAAAAGTTCGTGCAGCATTTTTTTTGCTGGATCGCTCTTCAATGCTTCCAATAGGGCAATCCATTTTTTTGGAGTAACAGGATGATGCGCTGCGTACCCTTCCAGTTTTTGTTCAAACCTGCCGTGCAACAATATAGCCAGTTGCCGGGCAGATAAAATATCATAAGCAAAGTAAAAATGTAACAATGGGGTCATCTGTGCCTCATGGCAAAACACTCCATCATAAGCCATCGCCAACAAGTGCTCAAGTAGTGCTTCGCTATGGGCAGTATACACCCCCAACCATTGCACCAACGTATCGGCCAAATTGGGAGTGGCTTGCGCCGATAATACCTCTAATGCCACTAGTTTTGTATCGATGCTCCAGTGTTGCTCTTGTATTACTTCATCAAACAAAGAATTGGCTCCCCACAGAGCAAGTATTTTCAAGCCCAGCACTTCAAACTTTGGTCCTCGATTCATCAGTTTTCTACAGGCTACTTCTGGACATTGCTCAAAGCAAAAGTAAAAGTCTTTCAACAAGCCATACACTGCCTGAAGCTGCCAATGGTCTGCATGTGTCAACAAATAAAGTATTGCTTCGCAAAGTACCTCATAAGACAGCAACGCCTGCCCAATGCCCAAACGTAACAAGTAAATCAAAGCGGTGCTCCAGGGTTTCTCATCTGCCATTAACACCTTTAGCAAAACTTCATGACTGCCTTTACTCCGGGGTTGCAACGTGTGCAAGGCTTTAGCTAACAAGTATTTGTCTTTGCCTTGCATAGCTTTTTCAGGCGCCACAGCCAACCAGGTTTGCCACCACTTGAGCCTTACTGCCAAAATCAACGGTAAGTCATCTGGATCAAAAAAATCGTCTGCCGCCGCATGGCAATGCCACACTTCGCTTAATGCTACCTGGGTTTCATAAGACAATTGGGGCAATTGGGCTACCCAAGCCTCAAACCAGGGTTTGACCGGGGCAAAACCAGCAGAAGTGAGCTTAAGGGCAAGCTGGCAGGCAAGACAAATGTCTGTATTTTTTTGCTGGGCAATTGTCTGTATTTTTTGCTGTAAAGCTTCCATGTTGTTTGTGTTCATAAGCGCATTTCTAAGATAAAGCAAGCAAAATATTTAGGTGTAAGCCTGATAAATGACAGTTTCAAAATAGGTATCTGGAATTTAGAAAAAAATAAAAATTAAGCAAGGCTAAGGAATGCTTCCAAAATAAATTTACACTCTTAACCTCATCTTTTGTTGCTATACTTTGTTAAAAAATAGCCGAATAGCGCTGCTATTAGCCGATTTTTTGCCGCGTCTAGCTTCAAAATATTTTGTAAACTATAGAAATTTATTTTTTCACCATTCCTAAGAAGTTTAAACTAAAAACAGACAGTGACTACAAACACATCACTAAAATAACATTTGGTAAAGCTCGTTTTATGTTGTTAGGTTTTCATAATGCTCAAACACCTCACGTACACCTTGAGGCAGTGTCATGGGGCGTTGAGTTTGAACATCTACATTTACATAAATCAGTGTTCCGCTAACAAGGTGTTGTTGCTGGCAAGTAATCTCCATTTGAATAGTAATGCTGGTATTGCCCAAGTCTGAGGTACGCACATAAATGGTTAGTTCGTCGTCGAACCGTGCTGGTGCGTGGTACTCAATGGTAGTTTTGCGCACATACATGTCACAATTGTATTGTTTGAGTCCATCGGGATAGGTAAGCCCCAACACGCGGAAGTACTCAGTAAAAGCTACATCAAAATAGGTCAAGTAGTGCCCATTAAACACCACTTGCTGGGGGTCTACCTCTGCCCAACGTACCCGCAATGAGTGTTTGAACTTAAACAAGGAAAGATTTGGCTGATTAGTCATTGTTATAAATAAGATAAGGTTTAATCTGTAGAGTAAACATACCAGTTTTTTGCTACTTTTTTGCAATATCTATACGGGCAAGCAAAGGCGCCTTGTGCCCATAAAAACCCTGCACTCTCGCCCACCCCTGCCAACGATGAAAAATGATACACACCATTGTTTACATAAAGGTTATCAAAGCCCAGGCGTGTTACTTCTCTATTCATATCAATTGTTTGCTGTGCTTTTGGTTGAGCATATGCTTGTACAATTTGCTCTAATAGTGTTTGATGCTCCGCTATAAAATCACGTGCTGTTTGGCGGGGTACTTTATCTACCAGGAATGGCTTCAGGAGTACTACCACAAACAAGGCGCCTCCCAACAAACCCAACATTTTGCCTTGACGCAAAGGAGCTACGGCAAATAATGCCGCAAACATAGACAATACCCACACCAAAGAGTATGGTTCGCCATACAACCCAGCGTTGAACCAAAAAGAAGAAGTATTGTATAGGTAAGGGACTACATGGGTATAGTCATAGTAAATCATCAACGCCCAAAAAGCTATCCATACTATGTACAAGCTGATGCTTAAGGGAGTTGATAATGCTTCTTCGGTTTGGTGTTGTTTATCTTTCATACCGTGCTTTTTCTAACCAAAATGCAAACTACATTAAAAGCTAAAATAAAAAATTCACAGGGATTAGTTTCACCTTTCATTATTTTGTCAAATACTGCCACTCTATTGAATAAAACCCGGCAGGGTACTCTTCTATATTTCAATCAAAATTTCTATTGTGTATATTCGAGGTAAAAAAGCAATTACACCATTCATGAGAAATATCACTGCATTTAATACCTTCCTGTTTTATATGTTCCTGAGCCCTTGGTTGTTTGCCCAGTCATTTACTGGTGCACAAAACCAACAAGGCTATGCTGTTTTTGGTGATCAGGTCACTTTTATATTCGACGAAGCCCTCTATCAGGTCAAACCCCAAAAAGTAGTGGTGACAGGGGAGTTTAGAAAATGGGACAAGGACATGGAAAAATGGCGGCTCAAAAAAACCGGGCAACAATGGCTAATTACTTTTAACAATAGCGGCTTTAAGGTCATTAGCCCCAATACAAAATTTAAGTTTAGAATAAACAAGGGCGAATGGCTAGAGCCTCCGGCAAAAGCCAAAAATAAAAAAGGCAGTGATTTGGTGTTTATGCCCCAAAGTGCTCAACCAGGGCTCAAAGCTGAGCTCAGGAGCAATTGCCTGATATGGGCAGAAGTAAAAGCCCCAAAACGTCCTTTGCGCCCCAAAGACTATCGCCTGACCGATGCCCAGGGCAAGGTTATTCCAGTAGCAAGCGTATTGCCCAATGGTGCCCGCTCTACCCTTATCACCCCTGCTAAAGCATTGAACAAAAAACGGGTATATTTTTTAGAAATCCCTTCGCTTAAGCTCAAAACCCATTGTTCGTTTGATGGCTGGTTCCGCGAGGCTTTTTCTATCAAAGAATTGGGCGCCAACATCGATGACAGCAAAACCAGCATCAGAATATTCTCACCCCGTGCCAATCAAGTCAAGCTTTATTTGTATAAAGGCAGGCGAGACAAGAAAGCCTATCGTGTAGAAAACCTTCAACAAGATCAAGACGGGGTATGGGAGGTCATCATCCCTGAAGATTTACATGGGGTATATTATGACTTTACAGTACACGGAGCCCAAGAACCAGGCAATCATTTTTATGAAACCAACCCAGTACACATCAGCGACCCTTATGCCAGGGTAAGCGACGACACCTGGGGCAAAACCAGAATCTGGCGGCGAACCAAGCCAGCTACCCCGCTCAAAAATGGTATTCCAGCAATGGAAGACGTGATTGCGTATGAAGTGCACGTACAAGATTTCACTGACTTGTTGCCCGTAAAACCCGCTCATAAGGGTACATTCAAGGCAATGACAACCCCTGGGCTACGCAACAAACGGGGCAAAAAAATAGGGTTTGATTATTTACTCGACTTGGGCATCAACACGGTACACTTGATGCCAGTGCAAGAGTATTTACATTTTCCGACCAAAGATTGGCAAGCCTCCTTTGGCAACGATGCTTATATGAAAGCACAGGGGGTAAGCCATGAAAACTATCAGTGGGGTTACCGTACTTCCCACGCTTTTGCGGTAGAATCGCGTTATCGCAGCAAAGGCAACGAGCCAGGCAAAGAACGCGAAGAGTTTAGAGATTTGGTGCAGGCTTTTCACGACAAGGGTATTGCGGTAATTATAGACATTGTGCCCAACCACACCGCCGAAAATATGGACGGAAACTTCTGGAACTTTCACTTCAACACTTTGGGCAAGCAATATTATTATCGTACCAAAAACTTTAAGCACATTGGCGCTTACGGCAACGAAGTAAAAACAGAAAACCGCCCTATGGTGCAACGCTGGCTAATTGACCAGTGCCAACATTATATCAAAGAGTTTGGGATTGATGGTTTTAGGATTGACCTTGCCGGACAAATAGACCAACAAACCCTAACAGCACTCAAAACTGCTATTGGAGAGGACAAAATTGTGTATGGTGAGGCTTGGATTGGCTCTAACGACCCTAACTTTGAAAACAACCCCGATTGGGACTGGTACAAGGAAGATGCTCCCATTACTTTTTTTCAGGACGAGTCGCGCAACGCTTTTAAAGGACCTGTGTTTGAGCTGAAAGACCCTGAAAAAGACCGGGGCTGGGCGGGAGGTAAATTTAGCGAACGCGCTAATGTAATGAAGGGACTCGCCAACCAGTTTACTGATGACAAAACGCCCTTGAGTGGCATTAGTTACCTTGATATTCACGATAATTTTGCCTTGGCCGATCAGTTTGGGAAAAACTTTGATGGCAGATATGAGGTAGACGAGGCAGCGTATAAAATAGCCGTGACTTTGCTCTATACTACGCTAGGACCTATTGTGACTCATGGAGGATCGGAGATTATGCGAAGCAAAGCTACTGCCCCGCTCAAGGAAGTAGTGAAACAAACCAAAGCAGGGTACAAAATATATATGCACGGCTACCGTGATACTTATAACCACCGCAACGCCAATCGTTTTTTATGGCAAACTGTAGGACAAAAGCCCGGACGAAAAAACAAGAATAATTATCAAAATATGTATGCCTTTTGGCAAGGAATGAATACGTTTCGTTTATCGGAAGCGGGTAAAGTATTTAGGGTGGCAAAGGCAGTGCCTGAGGGATATTACCAATGGCTTGCCCCCAAAAACCGCGAAGATGTTTTAGGCTATTTGGTAGATAAAAAGGTATTAGTATTGCTCAATGCAGGTGCCCAGCCTTATACTTTTACAGGAGTAACTTTGCCTGCTGGCCAATGGAAACCCGTTGCCAATACCCAACAAGTACAGCTAAAACAAGGGATAAGTAAAAGTCTCTTAGGCAACAAAACTCACTCGCTGAAGCTCAAGGGCAAAAGCCTGACAATTTGGATAAAGGAATAAGGGCTTGTTTAAACTGCCTTGCCCGATATTTTATATCAGGCAAGGTTTTGTTGGTATATACGCTGTTTTGCTAAATAAAACTCTCTATTCAGGCATAACTTTTCCAACGCTCTTTTCGTTTTTAGACCAAGCAATGATTCAACTTATGACCTTCTTCAACAGCAGCCATGACCTTATCAGGCGATACCTTTCCCGTAAACGCCGCTCTATCCCTCTTGCGAAATACCCAAGTTCTATGTTTCGATCATTCCTCATAATTTTATACATTGACACCTGAATTAATAATTTTTTTATGAAAAATAATATTAAATACTACTATGGTATTGTTGAGAACTGTATAGACCGTTTGGGGGTTGATCCGGTGATTTGCCGCTCGAAAGACACCGAGGGTCATTGGGACCTCAAACGGGGCGATATTACCGTATGGATAGATGTGTGGCATATAGACCGGGAAAAACGCGCTTATATTCAGGTGGTGGCTCCTATTATGGAGGTGCCCATCTACCGAATACCAGAGTTTTATGAAGATTTACTGCGTATCAACGACCAATTATTTGGGGTGGCTTTTACCTTATATCATAGCTGGACTTGCCTAAAAGTAATACGTGAGGTAGAAGGGCTAGACGATGAAGAAGCCTATAATATGATTACCAGGGTGGGTAATTACGGAATTGAATACTTAAGAAAGTTACTAAAAAAATATGGCAACAGAGGCCAGGGGCTGGACCAACGAGAAGGTTTGACACCTTTGAATTAAAGGATTTAAAAAGAGGAGGACAAAATGACCTCCTTGCACTATTGATTATAAAGTATTTTACATAAGCGTTTTTCTAAGACTCTGTTTTACCAAACCCTCCACCTCCAGGAGTTTTAATTACCAATTTATCGCCTGCATTTACATCTAAACCATCGATGCCTGCCAATAAAACCCGTTCTACCTTACCTTGCCCGTTTTTTCGCTCTATATATTGCTCCCCACACTGCCCTTCTTCACCACCTTCTAAACCGTAGGGGCGCTCGCTACGGTGTTGGGTAAGCACTGACAAGGATACGGGTTCTAAGAAAGTAATTTCTCTGATGATGCCATCACCTCCTTTAAATTTTCCTTGACCACCTGAGCCTGCTCTTATCTCGAACCTATCGAGCCTTACCGGGTAGCGGTGCTCAAAAATTTCGGGGTCAGTAATACGGGTATTGGTCATATGATGGTGTACTGCTGACGTACCATCAAATGAGGCACCTGCACCACAGCCTCCACAGATGGTTTCATAATAACCAAAGTTTTGGTTACCAAACAGTACATTATTCATTGTTCCCTGACTACAAGCCATTACTCCAAATGCTTTTAGTAAAGTATCGGTCAAACGTTGACTGGTTTCTACATTGCCTCCTACTACAGCAGGGCACTGGGTAATATCATCAGGAAAATGAGGGTTCAAAATGGTGCCTTCTGGTATATTGATCCTGATTGGTGTTAAAATACCATCGTTTAATGGCATATTTTTATCCAGCAACAAGCGTAACACATAAATCACCACACTATTAACGATGGCTGGGTTAGCATTCAGGTTTCCTTTGTGTACTCCTCCCGAACCTTTAAAATCAATGGTACAACTACTATTTTTTACCTCTACACTTACCCGCAAAGGTGTTCCATCGTCTAAAAACTCTTCCGCAGTATAGATTCCATTAGGAATTTTATTCAGCGTTTCTCCCATGTTATTAAAGGCATTGAGCTTGAGCATGTTCATATATAACTGCACTTTGTCAAACCCATGAGATTTCACCAGTTTTTTCAATGCTTTCTCACCGCTGCGGTTGGCGGCAAGGGCAGCGTTGAGGTCTGCCAGGTTTTCTTCGATAGAACGGGTAGGGTAATCGGCGTTTTCAAGCACATGCCTGATTTCTTTCCAGTTAACTCTCCCACCTTTCACCAAAAAGAATGGGTCAATGACCACCCCCTCTTCAGAAAGGTTTTTGGCATCGGGAGGCATAGATGCTGGTCTTATTCCTCCTATTTCTGAATGATGCGCTCGGTTTACTACATACCCGATCAAACGGCGGTACTCTGAATATACTGGAGTAATGAGCGTAACATCGGGCAAGTGAGAACCACCAAACTTGGGATGGTTGGTAATAATAGTGTCGCCGTCTTGCAACATAACCCCTGACTTGAGCACGCTTCTGACGCATACCCCCAGGCTACCAAGGTGTACCGGAATATGAGGCGCATTGGCCACTAACTCACCTTTAGCGTCTAACAGGGCACAAGAAAAATCTAACCGTTCTTTTACATTGACTGATAAAGATGTACGTTGAAGCATTGCACCCATGTTTTCGGCAATAGACATAAATCGGTTAGTGAAAAGCTCCAGCTCTATCTCTTCGCTCATGTATTCCGAGATTCTGAAGTAGCCTCCAGGTCGTTTTACTCGTTTTTTGCGGGTAATAATACCTGTGCCTTGAGCATCTATCGTAAACACCCAATCTTCCTCTATCACCGTGGTGCTGTGCTTGTCGAGCACCAAGCCAAACCCTTCAATAGTGGCACCTTTTTGTAGGTTTTCGCGGAGGTATACAGGTGCTTTTCTCCACTTATCGTCTATAAATGATTTAATATAATGCGAAGGTTCGGGCACATAAACATTAGGCTTAGGAAGCTCCTTTGTTTCCAAGCCAGATTTTACCGAAGCAATTACCCGGATAGATTCTACCTCTATCTCACGGTTGGACACCCAATGGCCATAAATATTTTCGTATTTTTTACGGAAGTGTTCTACTATAGTCTCTATGTTGGCTTTGTCATTGGTCAAAGGTATATCAAGACTGGCATCTTGTCCTTTGAAACGTAAATAAGCAATGCGTTGACGGATTTCAATATTATTGGCAGGAATACCCTCGTCTTTTACCTCATTAAAAGCTTCTGTCTCAAGTTGGTCAAACAGTTGCTGCAAAGCGGCTTCTTGTTCTCCAAAAAAACTTTGTACTGAGGTAAGCAATTGTTTTTCGGCAAAACGCTCCAGCAAAGCAGCCCCTATGCCATAAGCACTCAGCAAGCCTGCATCTTGAGGGATAAGAATTGTATTAATATTGAGCAACTCGGCAATGCCACATACATGCAAACCACCTGCTCCACCAAAAGCCACCAAACCATATTCGCTGGGGTCATAACCTTTGGCTACAGATATTTTTTTGATGGCTCCTGCCATTATTTCATTGGCTATTCGCAAAAAGCCCGTAAGAATATCTTCATCGTTTCTACTTTCTTTGGTTTGGAGCTCAATCTGTTCTACCAAAATATTGAGCTGCTTCTCGGCCTCATCCTGAAACACCGGAATACCAAACTGTCGGGCATCTAAACGCCCCAAAAGTAAATGTATATCAGTAATAGTCAATTGCCCGCCAGCACCATAACAAGCTGGTCCGGGAAAAGCTCCTGCGCTTTCGGGACCTACACATAACTTAAATCCATCAAAATAGCACAACGAACCTCCACCCGCTGCTACCGACTCAATGGCCAGGGCTGGGCTAAATATATAAGCATCTCCTATTTTAAGGTCAAACCTATAGTCAAATTCATTGTCATAACGTGCCACATCAGTGCTGGTGCCTCCCATGTCAAAGGTAATGAGGCGATTATGCCCTGATAGTTTTCCAATAGTAGATGCACCCACTACTCCTCCTGCTGGTCCACTCAACAAACTGTCTTTAGGCTGAAAGCTTTGAGATTGCACCAGGCTTCCGGCGCTTGTCATTACCTGCAAATAAGAACTATCTAACAACTGTATTACGTCCTTGCCTGGGTCTTCTTTGACTACCTGCAGGGTTTTGGCAATGTTGCTTAGGTAATTGTTGATTACTGGAGATAAATAAGCGTTGACTACTGTGGTTTCGGCGCGAGGCAAAAACTTGATCAACGATGATAACTCAGTAGAAACCGATACATCGGCAAACCCATGTTCTAACAAAAACTGCTTGACCTGTTGCTCATGTGCAGGATTTTTATAGGAATTCATCAAAGCCACTGCTGCCGATGTGATTCCCTCGCTTTTGAGCTCTTCTAATATTTTGGTATCAGGCAATACCAATGACATCAGTACTTCTCCATTTGCCGATAAGCGCTCTTCTACCTCTACTACCTTATAATGCAGTGGGGCAGGTTTTTCTACACGCATAGCAAATATATCGGGGCGTTGCTGAGTACCTATTTTGAGTAAATCTTTGAAGCCTTTAGTTACAAAAAACACAATTTTAGCCCCCTTATTTTCTAACAAAGCATTGGTTCCTTTGGTAGAACCCAGCTTCATGTGTATAGGGGGTAAAGTATCGTCAAGGGAGGTTTGAGTAATCAAACGAACAGCTAAGATGGGGGCTTCTTCGTAGGCAGTAATTTCAAAGCTACGGTTGACTAAGTCGAAATCAAGCGGTTGAGAAAGCACAAGTAGTTCTTTTTCTATATCAAAGCGCTCTACCAGTACCTTGGGATGGTCTTGTTGCAAAACCTTGAACTCATACCCTTTAATAATGTCTTTTTTGAGGCTCCAGGTTTCTCGCACTTTTACAGTCTTGGCATCTATCTGTTTGACAATATTGCCTCTAAGTGTGCTATTACTCAATACTTTTCTACGGTATTCATTGCCTGATGAATCACGCGCAATACAGTCTGTAAATGTGCCTCCTGTATCTATAGAAAAGTAATAAGTAACATTATTCATCTCCATGTGAAAATTTTGGAAAGTAAATTTATCAGCCTATCAATCTGATTTTTTAAATGTTTTAAATAAAAGTTTTTGTTCTTTGGTTGATTCTGTTGGATTTAATCAAAACTAATCATTACTCTGACCAGTTTTCTCCCGGATATTCTAAATTTTATGAAATATAAATTTACTTATAACTTTCAGTATGTATGCTTTTTAATTATACATATCACAAAATTGGGTAATAGTAGAAGAATATATTCAGAACAAGTAAAAAAGATTAACAATCATAAAAAATAATTTATGAAAGTCGTAATATAATCTTGTTTTTTTGTCCTGGAATTTAACCAAAAATATTCGATTTAAACTTAAACAAACAAAAAAAAGCGCCTCAATACCCCCTGAGAAACAGGTAATTGGTAAAAACAAAGATTTTTTCACCCAAGTATCTCACTCGTTTATGTTTATGTCAATTAATCAACCTGCCCAATAGTTAAGCAGCTGAGAAAAAATTTAGTTCGAAAACAAAAGCCGTTTTTTGTTCATTATTTAATAATACACAAATCTATTGACAAACAAAGCATGTATTGAAAACTTTACACGATTGTTTATTAGACTTCTTGCGAAAATATTAATATTGGTTAAAAAGTTATCTTTGTAGCATGAAAGCTTCAAAATATGCTG
>NZ_CANLRP010000186.1 GCF_947493425.1 uncultured Microscilla sp.
TTAACAGCTCTTTTTACGCTGTAAAACCATCAAAAAAATCAAGACTTATCTGCTATAAAAAAGTGTACGGTTTCAAATCAGTGTTTTAAAAAAAGAGAATTTAACAAGTTCTTAAAAAAGAGAATAAATACGCTACTGTAAGTGCTTGATATACAATTAAGTAACACGTATTGAGAAGTTACTACTTGTAGCTTATAGCTAATTGCACCGATATTCATCGGTATCTAAGGACTTGCTGCTACTTACCTGTGCTTTTAAAACTCAAATACTTTTTCGAGATGGCAATGGTTCGGTGAACCCCACAGAATACTTGGGTGGGCTGGTGTCCTTGCCAATTTATTGTGGGTTACTTCCTTTGTCCAGGTTTTTTTGGCAGACAAGCTCCCACGTATCCAAATTAAAGGCGCATAAATGCCCGTACTCATCTAAGTTGTGTTTATAACAACCATTGTCTAGTGGGATAGCCTGGGCTTTGCTGGTCACAGCTTGCTTTATGGCAGATAAAGGGGTAGTAGTGTGCCCATAGATCACCCGTTTGTAGTTGATTTTTTCGGGGATAAACCTCTCTGTGAAATCCCTGGTCCAAAGCATAGCATCCAGGTCAGATAAGGGGTTTTTTATTGTAAAATTAAATCCAGCATGTACCAGATAAAACTCATCAAGTTCATAATAATAAGGCAAGCTACCTAAAAAGTTCAAGTACTTGGGGTACAACTGTCTTTTAGCGTCTTTGAGCCCCCTGCCACGTTGTATGCTGGGCAAGCGCAGTTCTTCTTCAGAATAGTTTTTGGCTTTTTCGTGTGAGTCTAGCAGCATTTGTTCGTGGTTACCCCTAAGCGGATATAGCTGGAAATCATCATCTTGCAATTCTATAAGGTAATCAATCACCCCTTTGCTATCAGGACCCCGGTTGAGGTAATCGCCCAGCAAAAAAAGTTGATCTTCCAGCCTAAGCTGTAGTTTTTTTTCTACCAAATACTGTAATGTCTTGAGGTTAGCATGAACATCGGCTACTACCCACCTTTGTCCCTTGGTTGGTTTGTGTATTTTAATTCCTTTCATATTGAGTGTGTCATCAGGATCGATCCATATTTTCAACTACAACTAACTCAAACGAGTCCATGTTGAGCCCACACAAGCTACCATAGTAAGGGTTGTAGATTTCTCGTAAGCTTTTATAACAACCATTGTCAAGTGATATGGCACCTGTTCTGTCTTTTACCGATGCTTGTATTTCGTCGATCGAGCGGGTAGTATGCCCGTGCAGTATAGGTTTTTGCTGAATAATGGCATAGTCTGGCTCAAAATACCTTACCCATAACATACGCTCAAAGTCTTCGAGTGCATGGGGTACCCCCAGGTCGAAATCAAACCCAGCGTGGACCAAGTAAAAGTCGTTTAATTCGTAATAGTAGGGCAAATTATTTAAAAACTTATCAAATTCGGGTATAAGTTGCCCATTTTTGTCAATAAAAGCGTTGTTGAGCGTCCAGTTTTTGACGTGGGATTGGTGTTGGGTATTGTGCAGGCGTTGGTAGTCTTTCCAGTCATCGATCAGCATTTGTTCATGGTTGCCCCTGAGCGGAAAAACCTGATAACCGTTTTGTTGTAAGTAGATTAAAAAGTGTAAAACACCAGGGCTATCAGGACCACGATTGATATAGTCACCCAGCAAAAAAAGTTGATCATCCTTGGTCAGTTGTATGACTTCAGTGACCAGGTAATGCAATGTTTTGAAACAACCACGTACATCGCCAATAGCAAATCGCCGTCCCTGACGGGGTTCAAAAGTGAGGGTTTTATTAGGATAAAAAGCCTTGACCATAAGGGTGTGTTATTAAAGGAATAAATCACTCAAGGTAAAAAAATGGGGGAGAATTTCATGAGCTTTCATACAGCTTGACAAAGTAGCGTAAAATCATTGAATCATAGCTTGACTTTATGCTTTTGCCAAGGCTTACTTTTGACAAACATAATAAGCCCTGCCCGCGTTGCGCTGGTCGTCTAAATCTTGAGCAGCTTCATAGGCTTTAATTTCTTTGAACCCAGCTTTTTCTAATGCTTGCTTTATCTGGGTAGGTGTATAACAATGTTGGGTGAGCTCCCACTGAGTACGTTTCCAGGTTTTTTTGTGGGCATCAATAGGCGAGTACAACCAAAACTTAAGCGTGCCTTGTCGAGTATTCCTGTTGTAAGAAGAAGTAAAAATGCCTTCTGAGTTTTTAAACTCAAATCGTGCTCCTCTGATGTTCCAACCTTTGATGTAGCGTTGTTCCCAGTTCATGTCAAACACAAACTGTCCCCCCTTTTTCAATGCTTTGTATACTTGTGTAAAAGCCTGGGTAAGCCCTTTGAGTTGCATAATATGGTTGAGTCCATCGGACATACATATCACCGCATCAAATTTTTGGCGCGCCTCAAATGTTCGGGCATCTTTGAGCCATAGCTCCATAGAAGGCACGTTTTGTTTGGCAAACTCCAGCATTTTAGCCGAACCATCCAGCCCAGTCATCCGATAACCTTGAGCGTGCAATGCTGCTGCAATGTGTCCGGTGCCACACATGAGGTCTAGTATTTTTGCTTTTGGTTTTAGACGCGGCACAAGCAGCCTGTTAAGTTTACCTATGGCAAGTCTTTCGAGCGGTTTAGACCAAAAACTATTATAAAAATCAGCTATTGGGTCATATTCGTCGTAACGTTTTGTTTGTGCCTGTGTGGGTAGCCCAACCAATAAAATCAATACCAGGCAAAAGGAGGCATGGGTAAATGAGCGTCGTTTCATTGTCAAATTTTTAGATGTAACCATTGGTTGATTATACTATTTATAGAAGAGGTAAGCTTGGCAAAAACTGCTTTTTATTTTCGAACTACAATGACTAAAGACCAACCACTCCAAAAAAATTACTGAGCCTCTAATTCAGCAAAAACGTCTTTGCCATTGGTCAGTTCCAGCAAGTTTTTAGTGCCTTTTACATCACTTAGTTTGACGTCTATCAACCCGTCATGAAAGGTAGCTACTTTAGCACCTGTAGAGAGGGTTTTCCATCTTTCCCACGAAAACTTCACCCCACCTACCGGAATGATTGATACCCATAACTTCCAATGAGTAGGCAAAAAGTTTTTATCTACTATCCATAAGTAAGCGTCACCGGGAGTATCGCCTCCCGAACTGTAAGAAACCATCACTCCTTTACTACCATCTTCCAGTGTTACAAGACTACGACTCGTGCCAGGGTCGAAAGCCTTGGCAATTGGGTTGAGCCAGAACGAATCGTTTACCCATATTTTCCAGGCTTTAGTCACCAGTTCTTGTCCCTCGTTGCCCGTTACAATTTCACCATTTTTACGTGCGATGCCCTGTTTTTTGTTAATATCCACCAATACATTATATCTTTTGCCCCAGCGTACTTGGGCGTAATGTCTTTGCTTGTCCCACAGCGTGTGGCGGCTAGAGCCTAAACCCCCAAAAGAAAATTGTATTGCTCCCGTGTTTTCCCAGGCTTGCAGGTGGGTAGCTTGTTGCATTTTTCGGGCAAAATCATCAGCAGCTGACCCAGTTTCACCTTTAGGCAACGATTCATTGACAAGTAAGAAAGCAATGAATGCAGTGAGTACCAGCCCTATTATAAAAATAAGTATTCTTTTGAGCCATTTCATTATGAGTGTAGTTTAGTGTGTCGTTTCTACAGGTGATAGACTGTGTTTTTTATGAATAAATTACCCTTTTTTTGAACTACCAGGTATTTTTTTTTGAAAAAACTGGATTTAAACTATCCACCTGTTTTCTTTGTTGTAATGAACGACAAGTTTTTTTACAAAAAAACCAAAATCTAAAAAATTACATTCCAATGAAAAAACTTTTATTAAATATCGCCGCAGTAGCCTGCTTGTTTACCCTTACTTATTGTGGAGGAAAAGAAGGCAATACTGATGAAAATACAGACACTACCACTGCCAAAGACTCTGTTCCCAAAACACTAGACGATCCTGTAACTGTTTCGGCTAAAAGGTACAAATTGGTGCCGGTGTCTTCTCCTGCTTTTGCCGACGCAAGTCTTACTTTGAAGGATGTAGCAGATGATGCCAAACTCAAAGAGGGAGAAAATGTATTTAACTTTGAAGTGCAAAACTATAAATTGGGTGAGCAAACCCCAGATGCAGAGAGCAAAAGTTTGGCAAATTCGGGCAAAGGGCAGCACATTCACTGGATATTGAACAACGACCCTTACTCGGCACACTATGAGCCTACCGTAAAAAAAGACCTGAAAAAAGGTGGGTATGTAGCATTGGCGTTTTTATCACGCTCTTATCACGAAAGTGTAAAAAATAAAAAGTCTTATGTAGTCAAAAAATTTACCGTGGGCGATGCTGAGCCACATAGCATAGACCTTACAAAACCTCAGATGTTTTATAGCCGTCCCAAGGGTACTTACAAGTGGAAAAAAGGTGATAAATTATTGCTTGATTTCTTTTTGCTAAATACCGAGTTATCGCCTGATGGTAACAAAGTAAGAGCTACTATTAATGGGGGAGAGTACTTGATAGACAAATGGCAACCGTATGCTATAGAAGGACTGGAAATAGGTACTGTAACCATTAAACTTGAGCTGATTGACAAAGATGGTAAAGTCATAGAAGGACCATTTAATACTGTAGACCGAGTGGTAACTCTTGAGACTCCAAAACCTACCCTTTAAATAGAAACTTAGACAAGTTCATAAGAGCTTGTTTAAATTTTCGGTCATCTGAGATTTTATAATGAGTTTTCGGATTAGATGCGTCAAATTTTGAAGAACCGATGGCTAGAGCTATTGCTGATAACCGATGGCTACAGCTTTGCTGTGCCGAGTTTATAAATCCCGAACTTGTTTCGGGGCTCTGCCAACGGCTAAATTTGACAATATATAATCAGGAAAATCGTGTAAAAGCTCACAGTCCTCTGAGAACAAGCTCGGAGCTGCGAGCCGAACTTGATTCGGGAACCTAATTATTGAATTTTAAACAAGCTCTAAATTAATAAGTTACAAAAAAGCATCTCAGCAAAAACTGGGGTGCTTTTTTTAATTGAGAAATTAACGAACCAATGGCTTTGCACATCGTATATTTTGTCATTGACTTACTTCCCTCTTTTGATGCTTTTTTAGAAATGCTTTGAAGTAATTGACTATCAATGTAGCGCATTTTGTCTACCCAAACCAAGCCTTATACAAAGCATCTACTGCCTCTTTAATTTGCTCCAGCGTGAGCTTGCCAAAGCCAAAAGAGAGGTGAGGGGTATCAGGTATATTACTTGGCAATAGCCAACTGTCAGACTTGCCCATGAGCCAAACATTGGCTTGCCTGGCTTTGTCTACCAATATTTGCTCACCATTGTTGCTATGTACCTTCATAAGCACATTGAGCCCGGCATAGTGATAGGTCAGCGTGATCTTTTTCTGAAAAACTTCTTGTATATACCCTACAGTATACTCATACTTTTGACGGTAAACCTTTCTCATTTTGCGTAAATGCCTGTCCCAGTATCCCTCCTGCATAAAAATAGCCATTGCCCGCTGCATATTGATAGAGGCGCTTTGCCCCAAATGCTGTAAATCTTGCAAATAAAGCAGCAAGTGAGGGGGCAATACTATATAAGCCAAGCGCAATGCAGGTAAAAATGCTTTAGAAAATGTACCCGAATAAATGACTCGTTCGTGGGTGTCTAGTGCTTGCAAAGCAGGAATAGGCTTGCCCTTGAATCTAAACTCACTGTCGTAATCGTCTTCTATCAGGTAACTGTGTTTTTCTTGTGCCCATTGAAGCACCTGTAGGCGGTGTGCCACAGGCATAATACAACCCAGCGGGTACTGGTGCGAAGGAGTAAGGTATACCAAGTCGGGTTGATGGGGAGCCAGCAGGTCGAGCCTGATGCCGGTTTGCTCGTTTACCTTGATGGGCAAAGCCTGATAGCCGTAATCTAACCATATTTGCCGCGATGATTGATACCCTGGCTCCTCAAAAGCAATTTGCCTGACACCTTTTCCTTTGGCTCTGTTTTTAAACAAAGTGGCTAGTAAACCCATAAGCTGGATAGTGCCCGATCCAATAACTATTTGTTCTGGTTGGGCTTTTACCCCACGTGACTGAAACAAGTAAGTGGCTAAAGTTTTTTTGAGGGTAGGCTCGCCAAAGTAACCCCCATATTGCAACGATGGTTTGTCTAAAGCCCAGTTAATGCACTTACGCCATTCTTTCATCGGAAAACTGGCTTCATCTATAGCTGCTTGGTTGAGATTGAACGCATACTCAGCACGGGGCTTATCGGTGAGTACCTGAGGCAGGGTAAGGCGAACAATTGTTGGTTCGCCTTTAGGGTATACTTCTTCAGTCTTCAGGTTTGCCACAAACAGCCCCTTGCGGGGAATATTGACCAAATACCCTTCATCGTTTAACTGCTGATAAGCTGCAATGACGGTATTATTGCTTACCCCCAAGGATCTTGACAATTGGCGTATAGAAGGAAGTTTGGCACCTTTAGCCATGCTACCATCAATGATAGATTGTTTGAAAAAACTATAAATCTGGTCAAACAGTGGGGTAGGGGATTGTGGGTTGATCAATGGTAACATCTGTATCCTTTAATTAGTGCTAAACTGTATCTTTTAAAGGTAACAGATTTACCTTAACTTTGCAATAGTAAATAAGCCATATAACCTAATTTTTGTAAAAATGAGCCTGAAAGAAACAATGCAAGCAGAAGTTTTTAGCGAAAGCGATGATGTGTTACTCATAAAATGGCTGGAGTCAGCGCAGGTTTTGCACCAATGGGGAAGCCCATCTATGAGTTTTCCGCCTACCAAAGCATCATTAGTAAAAGCAAGAAGCACCAAAAAAGACAAACGTATTGCCTACAAAGGTACTATAGGACACCGCCCGGTAGCTTATGGCGAAATAGGGTACATAGATAAAATAAATTGTTCGGCAAGGTTGTGCAAAATATTAGTAGACCCTCATCAAAGAGGCGCCGGGTTGGGCACTGCATGGGTAAAAACATTGCTCAAGATATGCTTTCAAGAGCTAGGGCTCAACCGAATAGAACTCAACGTATATGACCAAAACCAAAGAGCCATTAAGTGTTATCAACGGGCTGGTTTTACTATAGAAGGTTTGCTGCGTGAAACCTATCGGGTAGAAGAAGGATTTTGGTCGGTATACCGTCTGAGCATTTTGCGCCGTGAATGGGCACAGCAACCAGGCATAAGTAAACAAACAAAAATTTTTAATCATATAACAATTGAACAATGAGCACTTTAAAAGAACCTGTAAGGTATTATAAAGCCGTGGTAGAAGATCCACAAAAAGTAAATCTGTTTTTGCAAAAAGCCCGCAATGGGCAATTGGGGCTGTACGACGGCGAATACCCTTATGTGATACCAATGGCGTATGTATGGCACAAAGGCGCCTTTTATTTTCACGGCTCAGATGCAGGCAAAAAAAACCGGGTCGTTGCCCAACATCCCAAGGCTTGTTTTACCGTAGACGAAGAGTATGGCTCTACTATATCGGCAGTACCTGCCAACTTGAGCGTGGTATACTTTAGTGTGGTAGCTTATGGTAAGGTAGAGGTAGTAGAAGACCTCGACGAAGCTACTGAGGCCTTGCAAGCATTGATGGATAAGTTTGTACCAGGGTACTTTGACAAACCTTTGGCTAAAGAGCACGTGGCTACTTATGCTTCGAGCCTTCAGAGCAAAACCTGTACATTTAAGTTGGTGCCCGAAAGTATGACTGCCAAAGAGTCGGAAGGAAACCTGTTCAATAAATATTTTGGAGGCAGGCACCGCCAAAACGATACCCAAAAGAGCAAAGATCAGGTGCATGTGCCAGGGCTACATAGTTAACTGTTTTGCTTAACATAAAACAAAGTTATAAAAAATATTGGCTACCAAAATCAACTAAAAACCTGCTGTTTGAGGAAGTACTCAAGCAGCAGATTTATCTATAATCAGTATTTATTTTTTTTGATAATAGTGTTGTTTACTACTATTTGCTGGAGCTACCGAGTTGATTGCTTCGTAGGCAGCTTTGGGCGCATCGGTAGCTAGAATGTCCCCCCCGAATTTTTTGATAATGGTCTGGTAAACCGTTGCATCGTGTTTGCCAGCTTTGTCTATGCTATACATGGTGCCTACAGTGCAAGTGATTTTTTGTTGGTGAGCCGCCTTGATTACATCTGTTCTTAGCTTGAGCGAAAAATCGCCTTGAGCATCTTCTTTAAACTTACCCACCCCCACAAAAGCCATTAATTTTTGGAAAGGAATCCCTGCTTTTTTCAAGTCATTTAGGTCTTCAGGCTTACGCAACGACACCGAAATCATCAGTTTAGGGTGCAGTGTATGATACTTCACTGCATCTTTTAGGTTGTATACAATCAGCACCACAGATGCTTCGGTGCGGGTTTCACGAATGAGGTCTACCAATTGTTTGCCGTTTACCCCACGCTTAATGTCCAGTGTCAACACAGTTTTGTCTTTTGCCCATAGCAAAGTTTCTTTGAGCGTAGGTATTTTAAAGCTGGTCAAGTTGCCTTGGTTGTCTTTGAGCTTTAGTTTTTTTAGTTGGGCTAAAGTATAGTCATTTACCCGCCCGGTGCCATTGGTGGTACGGTCAAGGGTACGGTCATGCATCATGACCAACTGTTGATCTTTGGTAGCACGTATGTCACATTCAATCAAGGCAGGGTGGGCGTTTATCACCTTCTGAAAAGTAGCAAGGCAGTTTTCCGGGTAGCCATCCGACGGACCGCCCCGGTGGGCGCTCACCATAGGAATGCGGTCAGGAGTACGCTCAAAAAATGCGTATAGCTGTTTTACATTTTTTATTTTTAAGTAATGCTGTGCTTGTCCAGCTTGGGTACCCAGCCAAAGCCATAAAAAGGCTATAAAGCCCAATCTGTGCAATGTTTTGCTAAATTGTGGTAGTTTCATCAATGGTTTGTTTTATTAAATAATTGAAGCAAATCTACAAATAAGTAGCAAGGTTTGTATAGTTTTTATTGAGCGAATTGTGGGCTTTTTTATTACTTTTCTGAGAACTTGGTAAAAGTAGGTAACAATTGACATTTAATACTAAACAGAAATATAAAAAAACTTAAATGCATTGCCATAGATGATGAGTTTATGGCGTTGGAGGTAATTAGGCACCATAGCCAAAAAATACCTTTTATAGAATTGTTAGTGTGCTTTGAGAATGCTATAGAGGCCATTGCTTTTTTACAACAACACGAAGTAGACCTTGTTTTTTTAGACATCAACATGCCTGACATTACCGGGCTCCAGTTGCTCAAAAGCATTACCTGCCAACCCATGGTTATTTTTACTACTGCTTACGCCGAATATGCCCTACAGGGCTACGATTTTTATACCGTTGACTATTTGCTCAAGCCCATAGAGTTTGATCAATTGCTCAAGGCAGTAAATAAAACGCAGCATTTTTTGCAAACTCAACAAATCGCTCCCACTACTCAAGTAAGCGCCCCATCTGCCCATATTTCTGATACCATTTTAGTGAAAAGTGGTACAGAAATTCACCAAATAAAAATAGCAGAAATACTATATATAGAAAGCACCGGAAACTATGTCAGGTTTGTAACCCCACACCAACAGGTAATGTCGTTATTTTCTATGAAAGAGGTCATAGGTTTACTGCCTGCTCAAGACTTTGTACAAATACATAAATCGTTTATTGTGGCTTTCATGCACATTAGTTTGTTTGAGAAACACCAGGTAAAAGTGAATGACCAACCCATTCCCATTGGCAAAACCTATCGTGAAGCTTTTCAGCAAATAGTACAATCTCGTGTGGCAAAATAGGTTGGTAGTCAGTGCCCTTGGCAATAAAGCAAGCACTGTTTTTTTGAGCATTTATTTATTCCAAACTGTCCACCTCCGGTGAGTTGACAACAGCTTATCAAAAATTATCTTGTTTTATGCAAACCTAATCCATTGCAAATGGTTATGTTTATGTAGAAAATCCATCATTCAAGTAGGATAAGCACACAACCTCTTTTGCGCTGGTTTTCTCCCTGTTTTTTTGTTAAACTTTTTCAAAAAATAGTAGTTTCGTTAAACATAATGATAGTTTTACTATTATCTTTGTTAATCAAACTATTCCTAATAATAGCTTAGGTTTAAAAACATTATAATTACTGCTGCGGATGCAAACTAAAAATATTGAGCAAATTATTATTAAGCTGGCCGAAATATATCAGCATAAATATAGTCCCTTTGATCTGCGAGATCAGCACGTAGAAGACATTCACTATGATGCTGACCATGTAGGCACCTTCATTGACCACCTCATGGAAAAAGGGCAACAAATAAATGTAGCTCTATTAAAAAATCACATTCCCCCCCATAACCTAGAGCAGCTCATAAAATCAGTACATTTCCCAGTATTGGTATTCAGACGATTACCCGACAATGCTTTTGCTCCCATTATTATATATAACAATCAGCAAAACCAAGTACAAGGTTTCGACTTTTGCGACGACTGCGTAAAGTCTATCAAAGAGCTGGTAGCCATTATTCCTGAGTTAATTACCTACGAAAAATCGCCAGATGTAAATGTGCAAAACGAAATCATCCTCATTACAGCGTTTCCGCTGCATTATATCATGGATGATTACTATAGCAGAAAAGAAGGTCAAGACGAAAAAAAGAAAAAGCTCACCCCCGTAAAACGCTTGTTTCGTTTGTTACAGGGCGAACGTCGTATCATTGCTTTTATATATATATATGCCATTGCTGTAGGTATTATCAGTTTGTCATTGCCGCTGGGTATTCAGGCAACTATAGGGCTGGTATCGGGCGGTATGGTCTTTAGTTCAGTGGTGGTTTTAATTGCCTTGGTCATTATAGGAGTGATGGCTGGTGGTGGCTTACAAATTATGCAAATAAGCCTGGTGGAGACACTCCAGCAAAGGGTTTTTGCCAAAACAGCCTTTGAGTTTGCCTTTCGCATACCCAAAGTAAAAATAGAGAGCTTTTTGAAGTATTACCCTCCTGAGCTTCTCAATCGTTTTTTTGATGTGTTAACCCTACAAAAAGGTTTGCCCAAACTCTTTGTAGACATTACCGGGGCTTTGTTACAAATATTTTTTGGTTTGTTGCTGTTGTCGTTATATCACCCTTCGTTTTTGGTGTTTGCCTTGGTTTTGGTAGGAGTGGTAGTCAGTATTTTCTACATCACAGGAGGCAAAGGTTTGCGAACCAGCCTCAAAGAGTCAGACCATAAATACAAAGTAGCTTATTGGCTACAAGAGCTTGCCCGTACTGTAGATTCTTTTAAGATGGCAGGGCATACCAACTTGCCTTTGCAAAAAATGGATGAGCATGTAAACAACTACCTGCACTACCGTAAGAGCCACTTTAAGGTGCTGCTCCTTCAATTTGCTAATATTGTGGTGTTCAAAACTATTATTATTGGTGGATTACTTGTTTTAGGTACTTTTTTGGTGGTAGACAGACAAATTACCTTGGGGCAATTGGTGGCTTCTGAAGTAATCATTGTATTAATTGTAAGTTCGGTAGAAAAACTAATTGTAAGCATGGATACAGTGTATGATATGCTGACTGCGGTAGAAAAAATTGCCAAAATTACTGACTTGCCTACCGAACGTGCTACTGGATTGCACGTGGTGTTTGATGAGTACCAAGAGGGGATGCACCTGATGGCCAAAGACTTAAAATACAAGTATCCTGGTAACCCTAAATACACCATCAATGGAGTTGATTTTGAGTTTAAACCAGGCGAAAATATTTGTATAGCTGGTGCCAATGACTCTGGAAAACATACGCTCATGAAAGTGATTACCGGAATGTTGAGTGACTATGAAGGTGTATTGACGGTAAACCACTTGTCGCAACGTGACATTAACCTGATAGCCATGCGCGACAAAATAAGTAAAAACCTGACTCAAGATGAGATTTTTGATGGAACGATTTTGGAGAACATCACCTTGGGTTGTACCGATGTAAACTACAAGGATGTGATATGGGCTATAGATAAGATTGGGTTATCAGACTACATCAATGGGCTCAAGAAAGGTTTGTATACCCACATTGGTTCTGCGGGCAAAAAACTATCGGGCAGTGTTATTGCCAAAATTATTCTGGCACGTTCGGTAGTATCGCACCCTAAGTTGTTGATTATTAATGATTTTTCTGAACATATCAGTCGCCGGGATAAAGTAAAAATCCTGAAGTTTTTACAAGATAAAAACAACGGCTGGACACTTATTATTCTGAGTATTTCTGACGACCCGCTGTTATTTGAATCATGTGATAAAATTGTGCTTCTAAGTGCTGGACAGGTAGCTGCGCAAGGAAGTTACCTTAGCCTAAAAGGAAACCTCAATTTTCAGCGTTTGATCTCTAGAGACCGACATGGTTTGCCATAGAGGTGAGTTCAATGAATGTTTAAAGGAATGTATATCAGAGACATAATTTAAAAGGAATGCTTGAAATATCTAACGAAAAAATAGATTACAAAGAAATCAACGAGAAGGTACACTCGCTGAAAACCCTGACCCCGCCCCGAAATGCGCGCAGGCTTGCCTACATTCTTATTTTGTTACTTTTTATTTTAATTGGTATTCTGTTTTTGCCTTGGCAACAGAACATTAGTGCTACAGGCAAAGTAACTGCTTTGCGTCCATCTGACCGCCCTCAGGTAGTGCAATCTGCTATTGCCGGACGTATCAAAGAATGGAGAATACAAGAAGGTCAACCTATCAAGAAAAATGATACTTTGGCAATTATTTCGGAAGTAAAAGTTGATTATTTTGACCCAGAATTACTCAAACGTTTGCAAGAGCAAGTAGCCGCCAAAAGAGAAGGCATGGAGGCGAGCCAAGGCAAGGTAAAAGCCCTGGATCAACAAATCAATGCTTTACAAGATGCTCAAAAGTTTAGCCTTGAAAAAGCCCGCAACAAGTACGAACAAGCCCGTCTTAAGGTGATCAGCGACAGTGCCAACCTACAGGCAGAGCAAGTGCAATATGGCATTGCCAAAAATCAATTTGCCCGCTACGATAGCCTGTATAGAAACGATGGGCTCATCTCAAGAACTGATTGGGAAAAACGCCAATTAAAACTACAAAACACCTATGCCAAAGTAGTAGCATTACAAAACAAACTGTTAATCTCAAAAAACAAACTCATCAATGCCCGTATTGAGTTTAACTCATTGATTGCAGATTATACAGGAAAGATTTTTAAGTCACAATCAGAAAAAAACTCTACCCAGGCTTATGTGGCAAATGCTCGTGGGGAATTATCAAAACTACGCAACAAATACGCCAACACAGAAATACGCAGCCAGCAATATTATGTATTGGCGCCACAAAACGGTTATATAGTAAAAGCGCTGAAATCAGGGGTAGGCGAGATGATCAAAGCTAACGAGGCAATTGCAACCGTTATGCCGGCAAACCCATCGATCGCTGTAGAGTTGATGGTGCCCGCCCGCGATGTACCGTTGATTGAAAAAGGCAGACATGTACGTCTTGAGTTTGATGGTTGGCCTGCATTGCAAGTATCAGGCTGGCCTAGTGTGTCGGTAGGTACTTTTGGTGGTCAGGTAAAAGTGATAGACTACATCATTAGCAAAGGAGGTAAATATCGTTTGTTGATAGTACCTGATCCTGAGCAGGACGGCAACTGGCCCAAACAATTGAGGGCTGGCTCTGGAGTGTATGGTTGGGTAATGCTAAAAGATGTACCCATCTGGTATGAATTCTGGCGTAAGTTGAACGGTTTCCCTCCAAGTTTGTACGAAGAGCCTAGCGATGATTTACAAGGCAAAGATGGAAAAAAGAAGAAGAAAGCAAAGAATTAATAGGGTTTGAGTGAGTAGTTGGTAGTCTATACTTTGATAGTAAGTTATTGTAGTTAGAAGACCAACTACTAACAAGAAAAGGAAACCCCTGGAAGTAGACTATAGCAGCCGGATTACCAACTCCGGACTAAAAACAATTATATATGAAAGTGCAATTTATTACATACATCACACTAGCATTGTTGCTGAACTACCAGGCACTCTCAGCACAAATACCTGGGACTTTGGTCAGTGGCACGCTAAAAAATTCGGGGAAAGTCCAGGTGATGAGCTTTCAGTTTTTTTATAAACAAATATTAGAGCATCACCCAGTAGTAAAACAGGCAAACTTACTCAACGAAATGGCACGCCAACGGTTAAGACAAACCAGGGGAGAAGGATTTGATCCTAAACTTAAATCTGATTTTTCGCGCAAAGAGTTCAAAAGTAAAGATTATTTCAATACCTGGAAAACCTCATTGAAGGTGCCCTTGTGGATTGGTGCTATAGAGGCAGGTTATGAACGAAACAACGGTGTTTTTCTAAATCCCGAAAACTCATTGCCCAGCAATGGGTTAGGTTTTTTGGGCATATCGGTACCTTTGGGGCGTGGTATCGTTACCAACACCCGCCGGGCTACATTGCGACAAGCAAAAACATTTATAGAGATAGCTGAGGCTGACCGTAGGGCGATGGTCAACCAAATATTACTGGAAGCTACCCAAACCTATTGGAGCTGGTACCTGGCACATCGTAAACTTGAGCTTATCAAAGATGGGTATAACCTTGCCAGTGTGCGCTATAAAGCTGTAAAACAACGGGTAAAAATGGGCGAATTGGCAGGCATAGATTCGGTAAAAGCAAAAATTATATTGCAAAAGCGCTTGTATGAGTTGCAAGATGTATACACTAAGTCTAACAATGCCCGCATTAAATTATCTAACTATTTATGGCAGGAAGATAATATTCCACTGGAGGTGTCAGGCAATTTAATTCCATCTGATAATGTACCCATCAATACCCCTAAACTAGGCGATTTGCTGGATCAAGCGGCTCAAAATCACCCAGAGTTACTGAGTTTGAATCTGACACAAAAAAACCTGCGGGTAGAAGAACGCCTACAACGCGACGAACTAAAACCCAGGGTGGATTTAAAATACCAAATACTTACCAATCCGGTAGGCAACAACCAGGACAAGGCGGTGCCAGTGGCTTTTCAAGAAAACTATAAGGTGGGACTTAAATTTGAGTTCCCCTTATTTTTGCGTAAAGCAAGGGGTAAAATACAACAAGTACGCATCAAGAAAAGCCAAACTGAGCTTAAGCTTACTCAAAAACAAAGAGAAGTACGCAACAAGGTAATTAGCTACTTCAATGAGTTTACTAACTTACAGAGACTTATTCAGGTACAAAGACAAATGGTAGAAAGCTACGACTTGTTACGTACCGGAGAACTGAAAAAGTTTAGCGTGGGTGAAAGTGATTTGTTTCTGGTAAACACCCGCGAAAACCAATTGCTGGAATCCAGGGTAAAACTAGCAAGCCTCGAAACCAAGTTCCGTAAATATTATGCGAAGCTACGCTGGGCGGCTGGTTTAGCTCCGATTGAGTAATTTTTGGGGTAATCCAAGCCGTTTACAGCACTGGCAGCGGCAAGCTTCAAGCCAGTATAGGTAACTATTCTTCAAAAAAAGTAGCTGGAACCCGCAAGCGGGGTGTTGACACAGCTACCTGTGAGACAGGGTGTACCTAGCACCTAACACCTAGTCCTTAGAACCCTGTTTTGGATTCTAACTATTTGAAAATAAGCGTGCTATGAATTTATTAGCTACCTGTGAGACAGGGTGTACCTAGCACCTAACACCTAGTCCTTAGAACCCTGTTTTGGA
>NZ_CANLRP010000187.1 GCF_947493425.1 uncultured Microscilla sp.
TGGTTGGAGTAATGAATACCTAAGGCAATTGCTTGAAAATGCCAAGATTATAAAAAAAACATAGTGCGTTTAGTCTGGGGTTTGTCAATGAATTGCTGTACTTTGCACTGTACATATCACCAGACAACAGGATGAGCTTGAAAGGAAACAGTAGAAAAAACAACCTGGATCAATTGTTTTCGGTAAAAAATATTTTGTCAGCACGAGGCTTTGACATCAGAAAAGAAGACAAAGAGAGTAATCTGTTAATTAAAAATATACGACAGCGAAAATACCCCAATGGAGAGCATTTATTTAGAATATTTAATGACTTCAGAAAACGTAAAGAGTTGCTACATGCCATCACCCATTCAAAAAAAACTTCTTCGGATAAAGAGGTACGTAAGCTGATCAACCACGCCGAGTTTGACGCTGACCGCAATAAGTTTTCTTATACTTTTGAATGGTACATGGGTGAGTTGGTAGTACGCAGGTTTAGTGCTTTTGCTTACTCTTATGGGGTAGAGGTAGAAGACGTTCAACGCAACGAAACCAATACCTACGCTGGCGACTACGATGTACTGGTGGTATTGCGTAACCTCAACCTGATTTATATCGAGTGCAAAACGGGTAAGTTTAACCGTGAGAGTATTCTTAAAAGTGTAGGGAGGTCGCTTGCTTTACACTGCGATTTTGTCATTATTATGATTGACAACCCGATTCATGCCAATCAACTGCACCATAAACTCAAGGGTGCCGACCACCCCTTGTTGCCTATTCACCGCCTCAACCAAATTCAGACCAAGGGCAATGACGCCAGCCTTATTTATGACTGGATGAACTGTTATTTATTGACCAGTTCGGGCAACATCGAAGAACAAATAAAAACTGTATTGAGAATAAACCAGGCAAAAAAGATTTTGCCCCAGTATATGTTTGGCTACGAAAACCACGAGTTCGAACAGCTAGGGTATACCATCAAAACCATTGTGTAACGCTTCAACACTAGGTTTATATGATTAAATCAAGTTACGCAGTTCTGTTGAATGGCTATATTGTTGCGCAATGCGTAGTCCAACCATTGAGCAATAAAGCTGTATGACCATTAAAATAAGTAGGTCTGCGTAACTTCAGTCATTAATATACACGTTCACCTATTCGTACCTGTGCCGTACAACCTCCAGGTAAGCACTTATTTGCTGTGCCTCATTCAAGCGTTTTTGCTCTAAGTAAATCTGTTGCAGGTGGTGAGCAGTTTGCGCAAGTCCTTCCCAATCGTCATCTATCTCAAAACGTAAGAAGTAGTGCGCTGCTTCTTGCAAAATTCCGTGAAACTTATACGCGGTTTTATCACAACTGAGCCACCCTTTTTGGGTAAGCATTTCTAGTCCATCCAAAAAATTATAGTGCGCTCTGTTCACCGACAAAAACCGGGTAATACGGGTAGGTAAATTCAACGCTCTTTTGAGATCTTGCCAGTCTATTTCAAATGGAGGAAAAACAATGAACTGCTTCATTACCCACTTTTCGTTGTCCGAAAACCCCGCAATATTCAACAAAGTAAGCACATGGGTAAACAATACTTGTTCGTCTTGGGCGCGGTCTTCGAGCAAACGAGTGGCAATGAGCCAATTGGTGTTTGCCAAAGAGCTTTGGTGGAGTGCTTTGTATAGTTTTTTTACGTTCCATTCCTTGTATTGACGCAGTACCCTTGCCAACAGACGCGACATCAGGGGTTGGTAGTCCACCAAGCCCAACAACTTGGGCAAGGAATCATCTTCTTTTGCCGAAAGGTGTTCTTTAAAAAATAATTCTGACGATTGTTCTTCATCAAAGTATGCCACATCTATAGTATGAAAATCGTCGCCACGATAAGGCTGGGTAGTACTAATCAAAATGTCAAAATTGGCTTGCTTGCATAACTCTTTGAACATGTCAAGGTCTTGCGGCTGGTAATGGTCTAAACCGTCAGCTATGAGCAGTTTTTTGCCAGGCAACTGTTGCAAAAAATCAATGATGCGCTGTAGCTTAATGTCTTGCTTGTATTGCTGGGTATAGAGTTGCTGATTTTTTTCGTCAAAAAAGTAAGCCACCAAAGCATCGGTCAGGCTGGCTCCTGTGCCAATCCAGGCTACATAGGTATACTCTTCTATATAGGTATAAATGTAGAGCTTGCAAAGGGTGGTTTTGCCCATACCACTCATTCCTTGTAAAAAAACAATGGGCAAGCCTTTCTTTTGCAATGCCCTGATGTGTAACAAGTCTCGACGACGATCCACTGCTTGTTCAGCGTCTAAAGGGGGAATAGGCGTAAGGTAAGGGCTGGTGTACTCATATTGTGCCAATTGATCTACAAAGTCTAATATCTGCCAGGCTATTTCGTACGAGCCCTTTTCGAGCTCGTAGTCGTTGATACGCCCCAAAGTATGCTCATAACAATGGGCTTGGTAACGTGAACGATAGGCCTTGACTGCACCTACATGCATTTCAAAAAAATCGTGGCAAAGTTGCTCGGTAGCATTGATTCCCTGAGCTATCTTGGTTTTGTTAAACAATGCCTTAATCTTGCTTACTCGGCGGGGTAGTTCTTTATTCACTGCTTTGTGGGTTTGATGCTCTTTAGTCCATAGCCCCCACAGGGGGCAAGCTTCAAGCGATAAGCTACAAGTTTGCACGCTGTTCCATCAACAACTAACTAACTTTATAAAATACTGATTTTTAGACCCTTATAAATTTATTAGTTAAAAATCGATGGTCGACTGTGGGGCTACGCTAAATGCAATGGCGATTACTAAAAACATTGTCGCTAAGCCTTGACAACGACACCAAGCTTGCAACAATGACCGACCAAGATAATTATTTCTTCAATTGTTTCCAATGGCTTAAGTCTTGTTTGAAGTTAGTAGTACCTTTGAACATGTCTTTCATCGCTCTGACCTTCCTTATATTCCATCTGCTTATGGGTTGATTGAAGGAGGTAGCATACTCAAACATAGAGCTCATATTGGTCACTTTGCCCACATTCCACTTATTAAGGGGTTGGTTAAAAGAGGTTGCCCCTCTAAACATTGCTTTCATGTTGGTTACTTTGCGTACATTCCAATTACCTATAGGTTGGTCGAAAGCCTTTGCCCCAGCAAACATCCATCCCATACGTTTTACTTTGCGCACATTCCAATTGCCAAGGGGTTGGTTAAAAGAAGTTGCCCCTCTAAACATTGCTTTCATATTGGTTACCTTGCGCACATTCCAATTACCTATAGGTTGGTTAAAAACCTTTGCCCCAGCAAACATCCCTATCATACGCTTTACTTTGCGCACATTCCAACTGCCAAGGGGTTGGTTAAAAGAGGTTGCCCCTCTAAACATTGCTTTCATATTGGTTACCTTGCGCACATTCCAACTGCCAAGGGGTTGGTTGAAAGCCTTTGCCCCTTTAAACATCTCCTCCATATCATTTACATTGCTCACATCCCAGTTGCCTATAGGCTGATTGAAAGCCTCTGCCCCAGCAAACATCCCTATCATACGCTTTACTTTGCGCACATTCCAACTGCCTATAGGTTGGTTGAAAGACGTAGCTCTATAGAACATTCCCCACATATTGGTTACCTTGCTCACGTCCCAATTGCCTATGGGCTGATTGAAAGCCTTTGCCCCTTTAAACATCTCCTCCATATCATTTACCTTGCTCACATCCCAGTTGCCTATAGGTTGGTTAAAAGCCGCTGCCCTAGAAAACATAAAACCCATATCGGTTACCTTGCTCACGTTCCAGTTGCCAATTGGCTGGTTGAAAGACCTTGCGCCAGAAAACATAAAATGCATATTGGTTACCTTGCTCACATCCCAGTTGCCAATCGGTTGGTTAAAAGCCGCTGCCCTAGAAAACATAAAACCCATATCGGTTACCTTGCTCACGTTCCATTTGTCTATAGGTTGGTTGAAAGACCTTGCGTCAGAAAACATAAAATGCATATTGGTTACCTTGCTCACATCCCAGTTGCCAATTGGTTGGTTGAAAACCGTTGCCCCAAAAAACATAAAATGCATATTGGTTACCTTGCTCACATCCCAGTTGCCAATCGGTTGGTTGAAAGACCTTGCCTTATAAAACATCAAACCCATATCAGTTACCTTTCTAACATTCCAATTACCAATCGGTTGGTTGAAAACCGTTGCCCCAAAAAACATCAAACCCATATCAGTTACCTTTCTAACATTCCAATTACCAATCGGTTGGTTGAAAACCGTTGCCTCAGAAAACATCACCCCCATGTTGGTTACCTTGCTCACATCCCATTTACCAATGGGTTGATTGAAAGAAGCAGCATTATAGAACATTCCACTCATATCAGTCACTTGGTTCACCTCCCAATGCCCAATTTTTCCATTAAAACGTGTGCACTTGGCAAACATTCCCTCCAACGACGTTACTTGGCTCAAGTTAGGGGCATCGGTCGCTTGGCAAACCATATTTTCGCACCCTTCAAAAGCCCACTCCATAGACGTCCACGCAATATCACCCCACTGCTCAATACTGATGATCTTGAGCTTATCGCCCTTGTCATCAAAGCGAATGTATTGCAAGCCTCCTGTAATGCTCACTTTATATTTATCCGCTTTTGGGAAGGTGAGCGTAGTCATATCTTTGCCCGTTGCTTTGCCTTGGTTTTTGGGGTTGCCCACTTCTTGCCACACTATTTGGTAGTTGCCCTTGGCGGGGATGGTAATTTGATTGTCTTTAGAACTCCCTTCGTTACTGGTTTGCCAAACCGTGACAAACTGGGCTTGGGCTAGAGTGCCTATAAACAATAATGATAAGGTAAGAATGATAATTTTTTGCGTGATTTGCATATTTGAGAATTATTATTGGTGAATAGGTTGAATTAATGGTTTTATTGCTTTATGGTTGCGCAAAGCAAAGCTAAAAAAGCTCCTAACTACGGACTCTCAACTATGGACTAGAATAAAAGCTCCCAACTACGGACTACTAAGCTACTGACTATCATTCCTTCAATAGTTTCCAATGGCTCAAGTCTTGTTTGAAGCTGGTGGCACCTTTGAACATGTCTTTCATGTTGGTTACATTGCTTACATCCCAGCTGCCTATAGGTTGGTTGAAAGACGTAGCTCTATAGAACATTCCCCACATATTGGTTACTTTGCTCACGTCCCAATTGCCTATGGGTTGGTTGAAAGCCTTTGCCCCAGCAAACATCCAGTCCATACGTTTTACCCTGCCCACCCCCCAACTGCCTATAGCTTGGTTGAAAGATACTGCCCCAGCAAACATTTTATGCATATTGGTAACCTTACCTATCTTCCATTGATCAAGGGGTTGGTTGAAAGCTTCTGCCCCAGCAAACATCATATCCATAGCTTCTACCCTGCCTACATCCCAACTGCCTATAGCTTGGTTAAAAGAGGTTGCACCATCGAACATGCCTCTCATAGTTTCTACCTTGCCCACACCCCAACTGCCTATAGGTTGGCTGAAAGATACTGCCCCAGCAAACATTCCTTTCATAGCTTCTACCTTGCTCACATCCCAACTGCCTATAGGTTGGTTGAAAGAGGTTGCACCATCGAACATGCCTTCCATATATTCTACTTGGCTCACATCCCAGCTGCCTATAGGTTGATTGAAAGAGGTTGCACCAGCAAACATTCCTCTCATAGTTTCTACCTTGCCCACATCCCAGCTGCCTATAGGTTGGTTGAAAGAGGTTGCACCAGCAAACATTCCTATCATAGCTCTTACCTTGCCCACACCCCAACTGCCTATAGGTTGGTTGAAAGAGGTTGCACCAGCAAACATTCCTCTCATAGTTTCTACCTTGCCCACACCCCAACTGCCTATAGGTTGGTTGAAAGATACTGCCCCAGCAAACATCATATCCATAGCTTTTAATTTGCCTACATCCCAGCTGCCTATAGGTTGGTTGAAAGAGGTTGCACCATCAAACATTCCTATCATAGCTTCTACCTTGCCCACATCCCAACTGCCTATAGGTTGGTTGAAAGATACTGCCCCAGCAAACATTCCTTCCATATATTTTACTTGGCTCACATCCCAACTGCCTATAGGTTGGTTAAAAACCTTTGTGTTAGAGAACATTGCCCACATATTGTTTACTTGGCTCACATTCCAGTTGCCCATAGGTTGGTTGAAAGATGCTGCACCATTAAACATCCCTTCCATATCCGCTACCTTACTCACATCCCAATTACCAATGGGTTGGTTAAAGGAAGTTGCGCCAGAGAACATGCTACTCGTATTGGTTACCTTGCTCACATCCCAGTTACCAACAGGTTGGTTAAAGGAAGTTGCACCAGAGAACATGCTACTCGTATTGGTTACCTTGCTCACATCCCAGTTACCAATTGGTTGGTTAAACGACGTTGCACCAGAGAACATGTACCCCATATTAGTTACCTTACTCACATCCCAGCTACCAATAGGTTGGTTAAATGACGTTGCCCCCTCAAACATCTCCTCCATATTATTTACATTGCTTACGTTCCACTTATCAAGCGGTTGGTTAAAGGAAGTTGCCCCATTGAATACCCCACCCATATTAGTGACCTGGCTTACATTCCATTGATCAATAGGTTGGTTAAATGATTTTGCATCACCAAACATTCCCCACATATTGGTTACTTGGCTCATGTTCCAGTTGCCTATAGGTTGATTGAAAAAGACTGCCTCTACAAACATTACTCTCATATCAGTCACTTTACTTACATTCCAGTTGCCAAGGGGTTGATTAAAAGATGCTGCCCCTTCAAACATTGCCCTCATATTGGTTACCTTACCCACATCCCAGTTACCAAGGGGTTGATTAAATGACGTGGCTCTCTCAAACATACTACTCATATCAGTCACTTTACTTACATCCCAGTTGTCAAGGGGTTGATTAAAAAATACTGCTCTCTCAAACATGCTACTCACATTGGTTGCCTTACTCACATCCCAGTTGCCAAGGGGTTGATTAAATAACACTGCTCTCTCAAACATACTACTCATATCGGTCACTTTACTTACATCCCAGTTGCCAAGGGGTTGGTTAAACGACGTTGCGCCAGAGAACATACTCCTCGTATTGGTTACTTGGCTCACATCCCAGTTACCAAGGGGTTGATTAAAAGATGCTGCCCTTTCAAACATTGCCTTCATATTGGTTACCTTGCCCGTCTCCCAATGCCCAATTTTTCCATTAAACTCTATACAACCAGCAAACATTCCCTCCAACGACGTTACTTGGCTTAAGTCAGGGGCATCGGTAGCTTGGCAAACCATATTTTCGCACCCTTCAAAAGCCCACTCCATAGACGTCCACACAATGTTGCCCCATTGTTCTATACTGAGTAACTTCAGCCTATTGTCCCCGTCCTCAAAACGAATATACTCCAAGCCTCCCGTAATACTTACCTTGTATTTGCCTACCTTGGGTAAGGTGAGGGTAGTAGCATCTTTACCAACTGCCTTGCCTTGGTTTTGGGGCTTGCCCACCTCTTGCCAAACAATTTGGTAGTTGCCCTTGGCAGGGATGGTAATTTGGTTGGCTTCCGAGCTATTCTGATTATCGGTTTGCCAAACAGTAACAAAGTCGGTAGAGTTAGTAGTGCAGCCAAGCAAAAGTACCAAGGGTAGAAAAATGAGTTTTTGTATCATTTGCATATTTGAGAATTTTTATTGTTAGTCGGGAGCTATTAAAGCGACAAGTTCTTAGATGCCAATGCATATCGGCGCTCCAAATTGAAGCATCTATTTTTTTTGTAGATCGTTGATTTTTAACGGCTTATATAATCGGCAATGGGTTTGAGGCTTGTCGCCAAAAGCTCCCGATTATCACCTATTTCTTCAATTGTTTCCAATGGCTCAAGTCTTGTTTGAAACTGGTGGCGCCTGAAAACATATTGTCCATATTGGTTACTCGGTTCACTTTCCACTTACCTAGAGGCTGATTGAAGGAGGTTGCTCCTGCAAACATAGCATTCATATTAGTTACCCTAATCACATTCCAGTTATCCAGAGGCTGGTTGAAAGACTTTGCTCCTAAAAACATAGCCCTCATATTAGTTACCCTACTCACATTCCAGTTATCCAGAGGTTGGTTGAAAGACTTTGCCCAAGCAAACATCACACTCATATCAGTTACCTTGCTCACATCCCAACTACCAATCGGTTGATTGAAAGACGTTGCTTCAGCAAACATTTCCTCCATATTGGTGACATTGCTCACATTCCAATTGCCTATAGGTTGATTGAAAGACGTTGCTTCAGCAAACATTTTCTCCATATTAGTTACCTTAGCCACATCCCAGTTGTTCAAAGGTTGATTGAAGGAATCAGCCTTATAAAATACCTCAATCATACTATTTACCTGACTTACATCCCAGTTGTTCAAAGGTTGATTGAAGGAGATTGCCCTGTGAAACATATCGCTCATGCTAATAACCTTTCCTACGTTCCACTTACCAATAGACTGATTGAAGGAGGTTGCCTCAGCAAACATAAATACCATTCTGGTTACCTTGCCAGTTTTCCACTTACCAATAGGCTGGTTGAAGGAGGTTGCCTGCGAAAACATCCAACTCATATCAGTTACCTTACTCACATCCCAGCTACCAATCGGTTGGTTGAAAGACTTTGCTGTAAAAAACATTCGAGTCATATTGGTTACCTTGCCCACATCCCAGCTACCAATCGGTTGATTGAAAGACCTTGCTTCAAAAAACATCCAACTCATATCAGTTACTTTGCTCACATCCCAGCTACTAATCGGTTGGTTGAAAGCACGGGCAACACTAAAAACTGATTTCATATTGGTGACATTGCCCACATCCCAGCTACCAATCGGTTGATTGAAAGACATTGCATAAGCAAACATTCCACTCATATCAGTTACCTTGCTTATATCCCAATGTCCTATTTTTCCATTAAACTTTTTGCACCAGGCAAACATACCTTTCAAGGACTTTACTTGGCTCAAGTTAGGGGCATCGGTCGCTACACAGTTCATATTAGCACAGCCCGCAAAAGCCTGTTCCATGGATGTCCAAGCAATGTCGCCCCACTGCTCAATACTGATGAGCTTGAGCTTGTCGCCCTTGTGCGCAAAACGAATAGCTTGCAAATCACCTGTAATACTCACTTGGTATTTACCCGCCTTTGGCAAGGTAAGCGTAGTGGTGTCTTTGCCCGTTGCTTTACCTTGGTTTTTGAGGTTGCCCACTTCTTGCCACACTATTTGGTAGTTGCCCTTGGCGGGGATGGTGATTTGGTTATCATTAGAAGAACCTTTATTGTCGGTTTGCCAAACCGTGACAAACTGGGCTTGGGCCAGAGCACTGGCAAGCAATAGAAGTAATACTAAAGTGATGATTTTTTGTGAAGTTTGCATGGATATCAATTATGATGCATTGTAAGTGTAAAAAACAATTGACAAAATAAAAAAAGTTAGTCAATTGTGCCTGTTCTTAGCTAGAGTTCAGCGAAGTAAGATAGAAGTAGAAACCTCAAAACACACCTTGAATTACAAATAAAAGCTCATTGAAGACTATTTTGGAAGGCAAGCAAAAACTTTCAATAACTTCTTATGTACAATCCTTTTTAAAAAACCATTTATTCCTATAACTTTACCCCGATTTTTAGACACGTTAAGCTTTAGCCTGATTTTTTTCACTAAAGTTATACAATAAAAAGCATGTAAGTTTCAGACAGATATTATTCAAAGTAAACAGTAAATTACAATAGTCCACAGCACTCAGTTAATAGTCGATAGCCATTGCGTGAGCATACAATACCTACTAATTTGGCTAACATTAGACTACATGATTTAAAAGCCTCGGAATATTGACATTAGATAACCAATAAACATCTTCTGATTTCTTTAACCTACGGGATGGCTACACTATAATATATTTAATTGATGCTGATCCCAGGAGCTCTTTTTTTATGGAGGGTTCTCAATAAAACACCAAAAAAATTAACAAAAGCATTTATGATAGAAGCAAACAACCCTGATCTTAAATCTTGGGTAGAGGTACCCGCCAACAGCGATTTTCCAATACAAAACCTGCCTTTTGGTATATTTTCTATTAATAATGCGTCTCCTCGTGCAGGAGTAGCGATTGGTAATTTTGTGTTAGATTTAAGCGTATTGTCAGAGTTAGGTTTTTTTGATGCGCTGGAGCTGGCTGATAACACGGTCTTTCATAAACACCAACTGAACAACTTTATGGCATTGGGCAAGCCTGTATGGACAGCGGTACGTAACCGTATATCAGAGCTATTGCGTGACGACAACCCTGAACTACGTGATAATGGTGATGCTAAACGCCAAGTATTGTACCCTTTGCAAATGGTACAAATGCACTTGCCAGTGCGGGTGGGTGATTATACCGATTTTTACTCAAGCATAGAGCACGCTACCAATGTAGGTACTATGTTTAGAGGCAAAGAAAATGCCTTGCCTGCCAACTGGTTGCACTTGCCTATTGGCTACCACGGCAGAGCTTCTTCTATTGTGGTGTCAGGCACGCCCATACACCGCCCCAAGGGACAAACCAAGGCTGACGATGCCGACATGCCTACCTACCAACCAAGTCGTTTGCTGGATTTTGAACTGGAAATGGCATTTATTGTAGGGAAGTCTACCCAATTGGGCGAAAGTATTTCTACCAAAAAGGCAGAAGACTATATCTTTGGCATGGTCTTGTTCAACGACTGGTCTGCCAGGGATATTCAAAAGTGGGAATATGTGCCATTAGGACCCTTTTTGGGTAAAAGTTTTGCCTCTACTATCTCGCCTTGGATCGTAACCCTGGATGCTTTGGAGCCTTTTAGAGTAGACTCTCCTGCTCAAGACCCTGAGGTATTGCCTTACTTGCAATATGAGGGCAAGAAAAACCTTGACATTAACTTAGATGTAATCATACAGCCCGAAAACGGTCAGGAAAAGGTAGTTTGCCAGAGTAATTTCAAATATATGTATTGGAACATGGCGCAGCAATTGGCACACCATACCGTAAACGGCTGTAATATCAACGTGGGCGATATGTGCGCTTCGGGTACCATTAGTGGCAAAGATGAAAACTCTTACGGATCGATGCTAGAGCTCACCTGGCGCGGTAGCAAGCCTATAGCGATGCCCGATGGTTCGGAGCGAAAGTTTATCAACGACAATGATACAGTAATAGTGAAGGGATACTGCGAAAAAGAAGGTTTTGCCCGCATAGGGTTTGGCAGCGCCAGCGGAAAAGTTTTTCCGGCAGTTTAGCGTTCCTAAACACTCGAAACAATACCTTTTAATGAGCCTGTCTGACTGCTGTGTCAGACAGGCTTTTTGTATTTATGTGGATACATCATTGGGCCTTCAATCACTCTTGTTGTTGAGAGTTTTACACATTGGAAAGATATTAAATACATAGATTACGCTGTCTATCAGTATTAATCGCTTATCTTGCAACCCTATTGATGTTAACCCCTAGCCGATGCTATTATTAGATATCATAAAAGAAGAATGTAAGAACTATGATTATCAGGTGATATTTGTTTCAGAACAAGTAAATATATTATACCTCCCCTCTAAAGATGTCATAGTGTGCCAGTTAAACGCTGATATTAACATTACTTTATTCAAAGAAGCTATTCTAAAAATGGGCGAGTTTATCAAACAACACCAGGTAAAAAATCTGGTAGTGGATAAGCGCAATATGGTCACCTTACACCTTCCTTCTATGCAGTGGTTTTACCTCAGCTGGATGGAGCAGATGTATAAAGATGGGCTCACCACGTTTCATAAGATTTTACCCAATAATGAATTGTTTAAATTTAGCCTGCAAATGGGCAAAGACAAGATAGTAGCAGATAACCCCCAGGTAGACCCCACAAAAATAGAGACACAATATTATAGAAACCTACATGAAGTACTACAAAATTTGTAAGATTTTCAGCTTTTGAAAAATAAGATTTAGCCGTAAGGAATTGTTCAAAAATAAATTTACACTCTGAGGGGTGATTTTTCGCCTTGATACTTCGTTATTTTTATTGCCCGTAGCGCTGCTATGGGCGCAAAAAATAGCCTCGTCTCAAAACAAAACCTCTACCTCAAGAATGGTAATTTAATTTCTCACCATTCCTAAGAGGTTTGACGCCAGGCTTTGTGAAACTAAACAAACAGGTAGGAATCCACAATATAAAAACACCTTGCCTGACACTGTTTTCAAACAAGGTGTATGATGGCTACTTACTCTTTGATGCCCAATAAATCGAACATAAATGCGTATTCAAGCGCCAGCTCCTTGAATCGCTGAAAACGTCCCGTTTTGCCGCTGTGTCCGGCACTCATATCAATCTTGAACAACAACTGGTTTTGGTCTGTTTTTAATTCCCGCAATTTTGCCACCCACTTAGCAGGTTCCCAGTATTGCACCTGAGAGTCATGAAAACCTGTAGTAACCAACAAGTTGGGGTACTCTTTGGCTTCTACCTGGTCGTAGGGCGAATATGACAGCATGTAGTGGTAATACTCTTCTTCGTTGGGGTTGCCCCACTCGTCGTATTCTCCTGTAGTAAGTGGAATACTATCGTCTAACATGGTAGTGACTACATCTACAAAAGGCACGGCGGCAATCAACCCCTTAAATAAGTCAGGGCGCATGTTCATCACCCCACCCATGAGCATTCCCCCGGCACTGCCACCCATGGCAAACAAACGCTCTGGAGCGGTATACTGCTGCTGCACCAAATACTCTCCACAATCGATGAAATCGGTAAAAGTATTCATTTTCTTAAGCAGCTTCCCATCTTCATACCAAGGACGTCCCATGGTTTCGCTCCCCCTTATGTGGGCAATGGCGTACACAAAACCACGATCGAGCAAACTTAACCTTGCCGAACTGAAGTCTGGCGTAACGTTGATGCCATAAGAACCATACCCATACAGTAAAGCGGGATGGCTGCCATCTCTTTTCATTCCTTTTTTGTACACCAGCGACATCGGCACTTGTGCTCCGTCGCGTGCCGTAATGTGTACCCGCTCTGAGGTATATTGCATAGGGTCATACCCTCCCAACACCTCTTGTTGCTTGAGCAAGGTCTTCTCCTTGGTTTCCATGTTATAGTCAAAGGTAGAGCGTGGAGTAATCAGCGAATTGAACCCATAACGCAATACTTTGGTGTCAAATTCAGGGTTGTAGGCAGTCCAGGCAGAATAAGCAAACTCCCCAAAGTCGAGGTAGTGCTCCTGGCTGCCATCCCACGAGCGTACGTGCAAACGCTCTAGCCCATCTTTGCGCTCTTGCACCACCAAAAAATCTTTGAACAGCTCTATTTGCTCAAGCATTACATCTTCTCGGTGAGCAATTACCTCGGTCCAGTTTTCTTTACTGGGTGCAGTGTCTGGCGTTACCATTAAGCGAAAGTTTTTAGCTTGCCAGTTGGTTACTATATAGAATTTGTCATTGTAATGACTGGCGCTGTACTCATGTTTGTCTTCGCGGGCTTGCAGCATTGTAAACTCTCCCATAGGGTCGTTGGCTGCCAGATAACGCTGCTCAGTAGAAAGAGTGCTGTAGGAAGTAATCACCAAAAATTTGCGTGACTTGGTACGAAACACGTGGGTTCCAAAGGTTTCATCTTCTTCTACAAAAACCTTTACATCTTCGGCTTGCGGGCGGTTCAGTTTATGCCTCCAGATAGTATCATCACGCAAAGTTTGCTCGTCTTTGGTTACATAAAACAAAGTTTCATTGTCGGCAGCCCAGGCAATGCTTCCATTGGTATTGGTAATGGTGTCTTTGATGATCTCACCCGTGCCCATTTTCTTGAAATGAATGGTATACCTGCGTCGCCCTACTGTGTCTACACTAAACGCCAGCATGTCCAAATCTTCGCTTAGCGATAAGCCTTGTACGGCATAATAGTCATGCCCCTTGGCCAACTCGTTTACGTTTAGCATGACCTCTTCTTCGGCCTCCATGCTGCCTTTTTTACGGCAATAAATTGGATACTCTTTTCCCTCTTCATAGCGGACATAAAAGTAATAGCCCCGATTAAAATAAGGTACACTCTGGTCTACTTCTTTAATACGCCCTTTGATCTCTTCAAACAAGTTGTCTTGAAAAGCATCGGTGTGCGCCATCACTTTTTTGGTGTACTCGTTTTCAGCGTTTAAGTAATCGATCACTTCCTGATCTTCGCGTTGGTTGAGCCAAAAGTAATCATCTACACGGGTGTGTCCGTGTTTGGTTAGTTCTTTGGGCTTTTTTGCTGCTACTGGTACCGCAGCCTGGGTGGTCTGATTTGTCATATATTTGTTTATATTGTAGTGCTTCTCTGTATGCTTTCATCACATACTCTAAAAAGCAAATTTGCACCTATGCTTTGATTATACAAGCAATTTACAGAACAATTAAAGAAAATTTTAAGCAAAATATATGGAATATCTACCCGAAACACTGCAAAAAACAGCTCAACTGATAGATAAGCAGTTGGGCAGCCAACTAACCCTCACTTCTGTTCCATCGTTACACGACTATGAGGCATTGGTAGCACAACTCACTCCGTTTATACAAGCGTTACTCAACGACGAGTTTGAACGCTTGCTACAAATCATGTACAGAATAGACGTATCTGAAACTCTTTTTCGTGCGGCACTGGGGCACCCCAACCCTGACGAAATTGCAGCTGCCATTGCCCGCTTGGTGGTAGATCGCCAATTGCAAAAAGTAAAAATAAGAGCACAATATGAGAATTAAAGAGAGACCTTAACGCTTTATTTATGTAACACCTGGAGTACTACTTGGCTAAATAAGACAGGTGTTGATTGGGATAAGCACAATAATTCTATGAAAATATGTATGAAAAAACAGTAAAGTATGTACCTTTCAAAAAACGGTTTTGGGACAAGGCAATGCTTATAGTGGTGTTGATGGGTATACAAGCCATTATTTTAGGAATAGTGGCTATAGTCACACAAACCTGGTTTTTGCTGGCACCCACTGTCCTCATTGCCATTGGGGGCGGGGTTAATGCCTACATTTTTTGGAAACGCATGCGTTACTTTTTACAGCGCATTAAAATAAGTGATGAGCAAATAGTGTATGTAGATTTGTATTATAAAGATGCCCCCCGGCAATTGACCATTCCTTTACACACTTTTGCTGTCAAATTTAGGTATTCGGGAGGCAAAGATCGTAAGACAGTTTTATCGTTGTTTGACGGTAACCACTTGTTGGTCAAACAATATAACTATGGTGAATGGAGTACATCATCTATGGGGGAAGCATTTAGAACAATCAAGCAAATCAAAAACGAAGAATTATCGCCCAGAGAAGAACGTATGCTCAAGGGCAAAGGCTTGTTTTTTTAAAAAATGTATGGGGATTACTTCAGAGCGCTTCTCCCCTCTTCTTATTTGCTGCTATTTGCCAGTGATGTTTTATAATATAAATTATGTTAAGTAAATATTTGATTGTCCAAATGATAATCCTGCATACAGTCCAAAAAAATATTTTGAAGAAGGCATGAATGGTGGCGGTAAATTGGCGCTACTTCTCTGAATCAAAGTTGGGAGGGGCTGTTTGAAGAGTCATTATTTTGACAGGGAAAGCAGGTAGTTGCTTTGAATGTTATCTTGACGTTTAAGGAACGTGATCGCAATAACTGTCCGGTTTAGAACATATCCTCTTTACTGACTTTCGTTACCCCGGCAGTTCCGCCGGGACTACGAGCTTTTTTCGCCGTAGCT
>NZ_CANLRP010000188.1 GCF_947493425.1 uncultured Microscilla sp.
TGTGGGTTAATTTAGGAGACGGTTTTCTGTAAACCCTATTTTTTAGTCGGGAGTTGATAGTTGGGAGTTGGTAGCCATTATAGCTTCAAACCAACTGCCACCAATAGCGTCCTGATGTTATTTGGTTGCTTGTGAAGATTTAGTCGGGAGTTGATAGTTGGGAGTTGGTAGCCATTATAGCTTCAAACCAACTGCCACCAATAGCGTCCTGATGTTATTTGGTTGCTTGTGAAGACACAAGCAACGGCATAACTTAATCTTGACGTGTTAGGAACACACGCGGGACGCGTACGCCAGCCGTTGCTTAAAACAGCAGCATCAAAACCCATTCAAATGCCTTTTGTAGGGGCAATCCTTGCCCCTACATTTAGCACCTTAATTTAAATATAAATCCCTGTATATCAAGGATTTTTAAAACTTCGTACAGTTCTAATTGATTATCTTTAATCAATTCAAATGCCTTTCGGTGGTCAGATTTATCATCACTTGTAAGCAAACGTTTTATTTTTTTTGCTTGTATTTCTTGTAGAACATTGTCAGTTATTTAAAAAAAAATGATTCCTATTTTACGGGCATTACTTCACCTTATCTCCAACCCAATACTTGACTAAGTACCAAAAGCAACCACGATAAGCTCTATTCATTGCCCCAAGGCTACCCTGCCAACCAGCATTTTTAGGTTCAGGGCTACATCCATTGACTGGGGTCTGTACGTTGTTTTTTGTTAAAAAAACCCTCAAATATTCTTGGTCAGATATTAAAAATCGAGGGAGTTTTATGACTTTAAAAACATACAAGCACATTTTTTTTGTAGGATTTGCATTGCCCATTCCCGTTTGTAAATTGTGAGTAAATCCAACAATATTTGCGTGTTTTATAGATAGAAAAGAAACCTAAGGTAGGTAAACACTGCCCTACTCACAAACTATCTGTAAAACACCATCCTTTCAAGAAAGCCAGTTACCCAAAACAACTCAGGGCTTTACCTAAACTGAACAATTAAAATGAAAAAAAGAACCGATTGGCATATAATGACCGCCACAGAAGCGGTTAAAATGCTGAAAACCAACAGCAAAATCGGCCTTACCCAGCAAGAAGCAGATAAAAGGCTACAAAGCCACGGACCCAATGTGCTTACCCAAAAAAAAGGCGAAAGTTTATTAAAGATTTTTCTCAAAGAATTTCATCAGCCATTGGTGTATATCCTGATCATTGCAGGCATCAGTGTAGGAATTTTGCAAGAGTGGGTAGAGATGATCGTGATTTTTCTGGTGGTCATCATCAATTCAGTCATAGGCTTTGTCGAAGAGGTAAAAGCACTCAGGGCAATTCAATCTTTGTCAAAAGAGCTCAACGCTGAAAATACGGTCATTAGAAACCAAGAAAAGAAGATGGTTTCGGTAACAGATTTGGTACCAGGAGATATCGTAACCCTACAATCTGGTGACCGGGTTCCTGCCGACTTGCGTCTTATTCTGACCAAAGACTTGCAAATAGATGAGTCTGCGCTCACGGGGGAATCTATCCCTTCAGATAAACAAGTCAATTCATTAGAAAAAAACGTGGTGTTGGCCGACCGTACCAACATGGCGTATGCATCTACGCTGGTAACGCATGGAGTAGCTACTGGCGTAGTGGTGAATACCAGCGACCAGACCGAAATTGGGAAGATTAATCAAATGATTGCCTCAGCCGATATATTGGCCACTCCCCTTACTCAAAAAATCGCCGGATTTAGTCGTTTTGTACTTTCTATCATTTTAATTTTAGCCGGGCTCACCATCACTGCTGGTATTTTAAGAGGCAACAACTTGAGTGATGTATTGCTGGAAGGGGTAGCGTTGGCTGTAGGTGCTATTCCAGAGGGCTTGCCTGCGGTAGTTACCATTACCCTCGCCATTGGTGTATCGCGCATGTCAAAAAGAAAAGTAATTATTAGAAAACTACCTGCGGTAGAAACCCTTGGCAGCACTACAGTGATCTGTTCTGACAAAACCGGCACACTTACTCAAAACGAAATGACAGTACAGCGGGTGTTGGCAGGTGGCAAAACTTTTGGGGTAAGCGGAGAGGGGTACCGTCCTTTGGGTGAGTTTACCTTAGAAGAACCGCACCCCTTGGAAAATAAGCAGTCATCAACCTCCAAGCCACTTGAACAAGACGCTTCTTTTGCATTGAACGAACTCCTTAAAGCGGGACTGCTTTGCAACGATTCACGGTTGTTGCAACAAGATGAATTGTGGAAAATTGAAGGAGACCCTACCGAAGGCGCTTTGCTTACTTCTGCTCTCAAAGCAGGCTTTGATACAGAAAAACAAAACAAACTGACCCCTCGTGTAGATGTCATTCCTTTTGAATCGGAATACCAATACATGGCTACTTTGCACCAAAAAGATGATGTACATGTAATGTACGTAAAAGGGTCTATCGAAAAAGTACTGGCTGCCTGTAGCAATGCCTTGGACTGGAATCACGAAATTCACCCAATCGACCATCAGGAAATCCAACATAAAGTGCAGGAGTTTGGTGAAAAAGGAATGAGAATATTGGCATTTGCCCGCAAAGAGTTTCCTAAGTCTACCAGCGATATAAAACACGGCGATGTACAAGAAGGGCTCACTTTTTTGGGTTTGCAAGCAATGGCTGATCCTCCCCGCCCCAACGCCATCGATGCAGTAGCTGCCTGTAAGTCAGCAGGCATCGAGGTAAAAATGATTACAGGAGACCATGTAGTTACTGCGGCAGCTATAGCCAAAAAATTAGGCTTACACGACGATCAAGCGGCCAACCGGGAGATTACAGGGGCAGCCATGAATGAATTGAACGAAGAAGAATTTATTCAGGCAGCCAAAGAAAAGTCAGTATTTGCGAGGGTAAGCCCCGCTCAAAAACTTGCCTTGGTAAAGGCACTGCAGCAAGAAGGGCACATAGTGGCCATGACCGGAGATGGGGTAAACGATGCTCCTGCCTTAAGGCAAGCCGATATTGGGGTGGCTATGGGCATTACAGGCACCGAAGTAGTCAAAGAAACTGCTGACATTATATTGACAGATGATAACTTTTCAAGCATCAAGGCTGCTGTAGAAGAAGGAAGAAGAGTATTGGATAATTTAGTAAAGTTTATTATCTGGACTTTGCCTACCAATATTACTGAAGGAGTCGTTATTTTGATTGCGTCTCTGCTGGGATTGGCTTTGCCCATTACTCCTTTACAAATTTTGTGGATCAATATGACAACGGCGATTTTTTTAGGCTCTATGCTGGCTTTTGAACCCTTGGAACCCGACGTGATGCAAAGGCCTCCCCGCAACCCCAAAACCCCTTTGATTACACCACCTCTTATTTGGAGAATTTGTTGGGTAAGTGGTTTGTTGGTAGCAGGAGTATATGCAGTCTATCACCATGCCATCAAAGCTGGTGCACCTGTGCAAGAGGCACAAACCATTTGTGTCAACATCATTGTTTTTGGCGAACTGTTTTATTTATTCAATACTCGCTCCCTTGAATTCTCTCAGTTCAAAATAGGCTTTTTCTCTAACCTCTGGCTTGTATTGGGTGTACTTATCATGACTAGTTTGCAGCTTTTGCTGGTATACTCGCCTTTTATGAACAAGGTATTTAATACCGCTCCTATAAGCCCAAAATCCTGGGTAGTAATTTTAGCAATCAGCTCGTTGTTGTATGGCTTGGTAGAAGTTGAAAAAACAATCAAAAGGTGGAAGAAATACGGTAGTTTTACTTCTAATGTGCACTTGCTTCGCAAGTCAAAGCAATGAACCGCTTCAACAAACATTGAGTAGTTTATCCCTCTACCTTTTCGGCTAATTTTTAAACAAACCCTAACAAAATAGCCCATTCGCAAGGTAGGCAGTTATTATACCCTGCCTTGCGAATGGGCTTTATACATTCTATAATTCACCAAAAATCAACAAAGATTAATAGTCTTCTTCTTCGTCCTCATCGTCAAAAGAAAAACTAGAAGGATTAAACATGCTACTGAGCAAATCTTTGAACTGCAAGCCACGGCTCAGGGTATTTTTACTAAGCATAGAATACTCTGCCAACCCGTGCAGGGCAAACTCCATCAAAAACAATTTAAGTTCGTAAGTCTCGCGGGCGTGGTACTCTTCTACCAAATCTTCTAGCCCAGCTACCTTTAGCAAAGTATCTTTATAATCAGCATGGCTCATGTCGTTCAACAAATCTATAGTATTGCCGTTGCCAAACCAATCGGTCACTGGTTTGTAAGGGTTTTTCTCTTTTTGTTTTTTCATCTTTTCCGGATCAGGAAAAAACGTCAAAAACATGGCTCTTACCGTTTTACCAATCAGGTTTTGCGCCACAATCAAAGGTCCCTCCTGCTCTCCTTCATATACGAGCTCTACCTTACCGGTAATTGCCGGAATCACGCCCCATAAATCGCTCAGGCGTGCCTGAGTATGCGTTTCGCCATTGGTAAGTGCCCGTAATTCTGCTGCGCTTACCAGGTTTTCGTAAGCCGAGATAGTCAAACGAGCCGACACTCCACTTTTAATATCTACATACTCGTTTTGACGCGCTTCTATGGCCAATTGCTCTATCATGTTCTGGAGCACATCATTTACTTCTACCATTTCTTGCTGAGCTGGGGCAAGCTTTGCTTCTTGTTGGGTGATTTTACGCCCTATGTCTATAGAGTTGGGGTAGTGTGTAATAATTTGGCTATCGATTCGGTCTTTGAGCGGAGTAACAATACTGCCCCGATTGGTGTAATCTTCAGGGTTTGCGGTAAAAATAAACTGAATGTCAAGCGGCAAACGCACATTAAAACCTCTGATCTGAATATCGCCTTCCTGCAATATATTAAAAAGTGCTACCTGAATACGTGCCTGAAGATCGGGTAGTTCGTTGATCACAAAAATGCAACGATGCGAGCGGGGTATCAAACCATAATGAATCACGCGCTCGTCGGAATAAGGTAGTTTAAGGCTGGCTGCTTTGATAGGGTCGACATCACCAATAAGGTCGGCTACCGACACATCAGGAGTAGCTAGTTTTTCAGTATAACGTTGGCCACGGTGTAACCACGACACAGGGGTACCATCGCCGTGCTCAGCAATCAGGTCACGGGCGTTTTTTGACAATGGTTGCATTGGGTCATCGTTTAGCTCAGACCCTGCCACCACCGGAACAAACTCGTCCAACAGGTTTACCATCATACGTGCCAGGCGGGTTTTGGCTTGCCCACGCAACCCTAACAGGTTGATGTGGTGTCGGGAAAGAATGGCACGCTCCATATCAGGTATCACAGTTTCTTCATACCCCCAAATTCCATTGAATACAGGCTCTTTTTGCTGAAGTTTTTGCACAAGATTGTAGCGAAGTTCCTCTTTGATAGATATAGGTTCATAGCCAGCTTTTTTTAGCTCGCCCAGTGTCAGGATAGAAGTTGTATCTTTTTGGGTAAATTTTTTACGGCTCATTCAGATTGTTTTTTTAAGGGAATTGATTCTGTTGTAATAGACAAAAACAGTGGTTTGATTTAGTAAATGTACATTTTGTATGTGTAACTTGTTTTTCAACTGCTACATAGTTGTAATTTAATTAAATTAAATTATAAATTAAAAGCTTTTTACAAGGGCTGTAGTTACAGCATGATAATTAGCTTTGAATATTTGCTTGAAATTAATCATCTTTCATTTGCTGTTTGTTTATACTTTTTTTTCTAAGGAATGGTACCAAAATAAATTTACATTTTTAACGACATCTTTGCTGTACATGCTTTGTTAAAAAAACTTGCCGTAGCTATGGCTACGCCGCCTTTTTTTGCCTTGCCTATCCAGCAAATACTTTGTTAAACTATAGAACTTTATTTTTACACCATTCCTAAAAGGTTTATTCACTATGACACAAAACTTAAAACTTTGGCTTGTTTGGACTATTATAACCTGTTCGACTATTTTTTTGTTAAGAGATTTTATTTTTAAAAAAGATTCGCCAAAAATTATTACAAAAAAAACACCTTCCAGACTTGACCTGCCTGCAATAGGGACGGTTAATGATATCAAGGAAAACCTGAAAGGGCGCTATGAGTATGAACTTGCTCGCCTGGCTGACCCACGCACCCAACAAGTGCCTGCCAATATAAGACATAAGGAACTCAGGTTTGCTCAAAGCATACCACAAAGTACAGGCAAGCAACGCACCACCGAACAACAATGGGTACAACGAGGGCCTTTTAACATAGGAGGGCGCACCCGTGCCCTGGCAATAGATATGAACAACGAAAACGTAATTATTGCTGGAGGAACATCAGGGGGAATGTGGCGCAGTGAAAATGGTGGAACCAGTTGGCGCAAAACCAATGGCGAAACAGAGGTACAAAGCGTAACTGCGATAGTACAAGATACCCGTGCTGGCAAAACCAATACCTGGTATTATGGTACGGGCGAACTTAGGGGCAATACAGCTGCCGGAGGTGGGGGCGCCTTGTACAGAGGCAATGGTATTTTTAAGTCTACCGACGGGGGCAATAGCTGGAACCTACTCGCCGCTACTACCAACCTTACGCCACAAGTATACGACAATGCCTTTGAATATGTATGGAACCTGGGCATAGACACCTCTAATGCTACTCAAGATGAAATATACGCAGCGGTTTTTGGTACCATTGCCAAATCTACCGATGGAGGCAATAGTTGGACCAAAACACTGGGGTATGACACCAACTTTGTGGCAAGGTATACCGATGTGGCAGTATCGCCTAAAGGGGTCGTATTTGCGGCCTTAAGCAATACCTCTTTGGGAAGTCCGGCAGGCAATGTCAGTGGTTTTTATCGCTCGATAGATGGCACCAACTGGGTCAATATTACCCCAGTGGGTTTTCCAACTATACATGACCGCACCGTGATGGCTATTTCGCCTACTGACGAAAATACCGTTTATTTTTTAAGTAATACTCCTACTCAAGGTTTCCCTTACAACTTATGGAAGTATACTTACCTGGCAGGCGATGGCTCAGGGCTGGGTGGGCAATGGACGAACCTTTCGGGCAATGTACCCCGACTAGGGGGTGGTCAGGGCGATTACGACTCACAAGAATCGTTTAATATGCTCATTGACATTAAGCCAGACAACCCCAATATAATGTTTATTGGTGGTACCAATCTTTATCGTTCAACAAACGGATTTACTACGCCCGCTGCCAGCTGGATAGGTGGCTATGACCCAAATGGAGGGTTTGCTTTTTACCCTGGACACCACCCCGACATACATAAGGTGGTATTTTACCCGTCTAACCCTAACAAAATGCTATCGGCTACCGATGGGGGCGTTTATCTTACCAACAATAACACAGCAAATGAAGTAGCATGGATTAGTTTTAACCAAGGGTATTTTACTACTCAGTTTTATTCAGTAGCCATAGACCCTCAGGCAGAGTTCATTGTGGGTGGCATGCAAGACAATGGCAGCTATACTACCAATACAACAAATGTAACTACTCCCTGGACAGCATTGTTGGGGGGCGATGGCTCTTATTGTGCAGTAGGGGCTCAATCGGTGTATGTGTCGGCACAAAACGGTCAAATCTATCGTTTGGCTTACAACAATCAGGGAGAGTACCAGGGTTTTGCCCGAATAGACCCTTCGGCTGGGAGGGGCTACGCTTTTATCAACCCTTTCATTATAAGTCCCAACAACCAGTTTGAAATGTATTTGCCAGCAGCTGATACGCTATGGTACAATGGCAATACTGCCGAGATCACACTAGGCAGCAACGACCCACCTTCTACCAATTGGCAAAACATAGACCGTTTGCCCAACCCAGATGATTACATCACTGCTTTGAGCTTGTCAGAGGTTAATAAAAACACCCTTTATTATGGGACTGCCACCGGAAAGTTATACAAAATGACCAACGCCAGCAACAACCAACGGCAACGTACCGAGCTTACAGGTAGCAACTTCCCTCTGGGTTACATTAATTGCATAGCCACCAACCCTTTAGATGCTGATGAATTGGTGGTGGTGTTTTCTAACTATAATATTCAAAGTCTGTATCGCAGTATTGACGGTGGCACCAGTTGGGTGGCTATTGGTGGCAACCTGGAACAAAATACAGATGGTACAGGGAATGGTCCTTCGGTAAGGTGGGTCAGTATTTTACCGTTGGCTAACAATATTACCCAATACCTGGCAGGCACAAGTGTGGGACTATTTGCTACTGACAATATCAACGGAGCTGCTACTACTTGGGAACAACAAGGTAAAACTACTATCGGCAATGCCGTGGTAAATATGATACAGGTAAGGTTACAAGATGGCCTGGCTGTAGTAGCTACGCACGGCAGGGGCATATTTAGTACCCGTTATGCTAATCCTTATGGGGTGGCTTCTGCCGATGGCTTTGCCCTGGAGCAAAACTTCCCTAATCCTTTCCGAACGCTTACCACTATTAGGTATCGGTTAGACAATGAATCTAAAGTAACATTGACTGTGTTTGACCAACAGGGCAAAAAGATCAATGTTTTGGTAGATGCAGTACAAAGTGCAGGAAACCAAACAGTAGTTTGGAATGGTGAAACAGGTAGAAACCGTCCAGTAGTAAATGGGGTATATTTTTATGAGCTTAAGGTCAATGGTAAGAAGCGTACCAAACGAATGTTTTTGGTGAAGTAGGTGCTTATTATATTTGCATATTTGAAAAAAAAGCCTTCATACAGAAGGCTTTGAACAACTAAAAATTAAGCAATAAAAAATATTGATTATTCATAGGTTCGTTCTTTCAAAAAGGTGCCATCTACCGCAAAGACTACTTCTAATTGATGGGTAAATGCTACCGCAAACAAAGAGGCTCCTTCTTTTTTGGTAAGTTTGTATGCCTCAGCCGTAACCTGGTCGGCATAGTTGGCGGCTATGTAATCCTGAGCCGGTTGAGGCAAATCAGTGGCTGCTATGCTTTCCTTGCTCATTTCGCATCCTTTTTTGCCTTTCTTGCCTTTTTTTCGTGCTTCTTTTTCTTCTAAAAAATTACCCGACGCATCAAAAGTCAGCGCTTTGCGCGTGTCCAAACGCACCATAATCTTTGTGGTACCCTCAGAATCAGTCATTTGAGCAGCCTTTAACACATTGGCTCCAGCATAATGGGTGGTGATATAATCACTAATTGTTTTGGGTAAAGCAGTTAGTTCTATACGATTACACTTTCCTCCACCTTCGCTGTAGTTGCCAGAATCGTGGCTTTCTACGGTTACGCCATACACCACACTGCCTTCGGTTCCAGTCATTTTGATTGCTTCGGTAATGCGTTGCCCGCTAAAATCCTGGTGAACGGCATTGAGTACCAGTACTGGTAAATCTGTGGCTGCAATGCTTTCTACTGAGCCAGTAGTAATGCCGGGGTTTATGGTTTCTTGTTGTTGGCAAGCAGTAAACACACACATTGCCATTGTACAAACAATTCCTGTCAATAATTTTTTCATTCTTTGATAATTTTATTCAAATACACTGTGCCACTTTATCAGTTTTATACTAAGGAATGGTACCAAAATAAATTTACATTCTTAACCTCATCTTTTGAGGCTATACTTTGTTAAAAAATAGCCGAATAGCGCTGCTATTAGCCGATTTTTTACCGCGTCTAGCAACAAAATATTTTATTAAACCATAGAAATTTATTTTTACACCATTCCTAAGGAATTGTTCAAAAATAAATTTATACTCTGAGAGGTGATCTTTCGCCTTGATACTTCGTTATTTTTATTGCCCGTAGCGCTGCTATGGGCGCAAAAAATAGCCTCGTCTCAAAACAAAACTTCTACCTCAAGAATGGTAATTTAATTTCTCACCATTCCTAAGATTAAAGTGGCGGTTTACTTTAAGAAAGCACCTCGTTGGCAAGTTGTACTACCAGGCAAGCAGTATTTTTTATAAAATAAGTGTCAACTTAGTTTTTAAAACCCTGAAAATCAACAATATCACACTGTATACTTTTACCAGTAAGATCATCATAGCAAAAACGAAAAGTGCACCGAAGAATGGTAAAAAAACGGTAACTTTGTGCCTACTCAAAAATTGATAACTTTATGACAAACACTCCTCAAATTCCCCCTTTTCACTTGGCAATACCAGTAGCTGACCTGGCAAAGAGTCGTCAGTTTTATGCCGAAGTGTTGGGCTGCAAAGAAGGTAGAAGCGATGAACATTGGGTTGATTTCAACTTTTTTGGACACCAACTGGTCATTCACCAAAAAACAGTAACTGAGATCAGCCACAAACCCATAGCCAATCCTGTAGATGGACACGCAGTGCCCATCCCTCACTTTGGGGTGGTGCTTAGTTGGAACGATTGGGAAAAACTTGCTGAAGATTTGAAAACAAAAAATATTGAGTTTATCATAGAACCTTACATCCGCTTTCAAGGAAAAGTAGGCGAGCAGGCCACTATGTTTTTTCTCGATGTAGAAGGCAATGCCCTGGAGTTTAAGGCTTTTAAAAATATGACCCAGCTTTTTGCCAAATAAACCCTTTTGCCTAAATTTGAAACCGTACACTTTTTTATAGCAGATAAGTCTTGATTTTTTTGATAGTTTTACAGCATAACAATAGCTGCTAATCTGCTGAGTTATAGAATAAAACCTGGTTTCGTTTTCCTCAGGCATCCGTTCATTTCCCCGAAGGCAAGTTCGGGATCACGGATTTTCTTTAGCTAAAAAAACGAACCAAAAAAAGCCACCGCTGTAGTTTGCCTGGCTAAAATTTGTTTCATTACGCCGAAACAGCTCAAACTCGCCTGCGGCTCAAACAGTGATCTGTTTTTACGGCTTCATTTCTCAAATTTCTTAACGCCCACAAACTAAGGCGGAAAGTAAAGACGCTGTTTTTCAAGCACTTTTGAGACTGATAAAATTAAACTCTGCACAAGCATTAGTAGTGAAAAATTAGTGTACGGTTTTGAATTGCCTAAAAGGTACTAAAGTTAAAAGTGCGAAGCTCAATAAGAACTTCGCACAAATGGTATATTTTGTTTAACTCCCTTTTACTTTTGAGGGCACCAGTGTATTACTCATAATGATTAACCTAAATATTGTAATCTGGCTTTGAGATAATGCTTAATTTCCTGGTAATTGGCATAGTAAAAAGAAGGGATTTTTTGCACTTCCTGATCGTGTTTAATCAAATAAATCACGTCATACACATTGCCATTGGTAAGTTTTGTTTGGGTGATAAAGCCATCTAGTTCGCTGAAGTGGTACGCTTGTTCGGTTTTAAGAAAAATATTATTGAACGAAATCACTTCGTTGTTAATGTCTACTTTGTTGAGGTTTTTGAAGAGGTTGTATGCTAAGTAGGTGATAATTAACAAAAAAAAGAAAACATACAGACCTTGTTGAGTGGGAGGAATAGCCAATAGATAAGGAGTAAAAATAATGCCTAGAACGAAAAACAATGCAATTAAACTGGCTATGCCTAATATTCTGAATTTTGACTTCATGGTGGTTTATATAGGATAATGGATATATACTAATCCTTCTACTAGTTTATTAGTGTAAAAGTTACATTTGTAAGAATATATTTGGCAGATATTCCCTATATTTTTTTATCACCTGTGTTTCTCCTGCCTAAAGCTCCAATTCAGTCATTGGGTTCCAAAATACCTTAGTCTTAAAATCTTTGATTTTATCGTTTTCTACCACAACTCCTTCAGCTTCGAGGCGGGTTTGCATTGTATCGCCGCCAAAGTGATGTTTGCCCGTAAGCATTCCTTCACGGTTTACTACTCTATGCGCTGGTACATCTGGTTCAGCATGGGCATTGTTCATTGCCCAACCCACCATGCGCGCTTTGCCTTTGGTACCCAAATACTCGGCAATGGCTCCATAACTGGTGGCTCTGCCTTCGGGAATAAGTTTCACTACCTCGTATACATCTTTAAAAAAATTGGTCTTGTCCATAAAATTCAGTTGGTTAGCTATAAATTGCAATTTACTATTTTTACCATAAGTAGCGTATAATGGCAAACAACTACTTCCAATTTAAACAATTTAAGATAGAACAGGGCAATACTGCCATGAAGGTATGTACCGACTCGTGTATTTTTGGGGCATCTGTTCAACCTGCCCCCCATACACAACAAGTGCTCGACATAGGTACTGGTACTGGACTGCTTAGCCTTATGCTTGCCCAACGAACCAACAACCTTGACATTACAGCGGTAGAGATAGACGAAGCAGCTTATAAGCAAGCCAAAGAAAATATTGAAGCCAGCCCCTGGGCTACCCGTATAGAAGTATGCCATGAAGCTATTCAACGCTTTGCCCAAAAACATCCTGCTCAATATGGACTCATCATGACTAACCCCCCGTTTTTTGAAAACCACCTCAAAACCCAAAACTTAAGCCAAAACAGGGCGTTGCATAGCGAGGCTTTATCTTTTGATGATTTGCTGATAGCCATAGACAAGTTGCTTGCCCCTGATGGCACACTTGCGATACTACTGCCCACGTATCAAATGGAGGTGTTTACTGCCAAGGCCGGAGACTATGGCTTGCAGGTGTTTCAACAATTGCAGATACACAATCACCCTCAAAAGCGTAACTTCAGAAGGATTTGCTATTTTAACCGAAAGGCGCTCCCGAATGAACAAGTATTTGAAAATGAATTATTTATTCGCAATGAACAGAATGAATACACCTTTGAGTTTGTACAGCTACTAAAAGCCTATTATTTATATTTATAAAAAGCTAAATCCCTGTTCGGTGTTATGAACAGGGATTTAGCGCATGATACGTTTTAAAGGCTTATGTTAGGCACAACACAATTATTCGCCAGGACTATAAGGTTGAGCCATCACCTTGCGTAGATTTTTAGATTGTTGGTGTATTAACCGATCGCGCAAAGGAGTTTGTTTATGCTCACGAAAAAATTGCCCTTTGGTAATGGGAGAAGAATGTTGCAATAAACGAATGACTTTGAAAATCACAATTTTTTGTCCCATATGAATCACGTTAGAATGCAGCTTGTTCCAATCTTTGATGTCAGCAACGCTTACACCATATGCCTCGGCTATGCTTGTTAGCGACTGCCCTCTGATCACTACGTGTACATAGGTGCGGGTTTTGGTGGTAACAAATCTGCTCCGGTTAAATTTAGGTGTGTTGCGCTGTACAGGAGTAAACGTTCTTTCGTTGACTGCTGTACTGTTTTCTACAGTGGCTTTGGTAGGTTTTGGTGGTGAAACTACCAGTTTTTGCCCAGCATATACATCATTGTTGATGTAGTTCCATTTTCGCAAATCGCTGACGCTTATGTCATAGCGGCGAGCTACATCAAATACAGTTTGCCCTTGTGCTACTACATGGATGCCCGACTGGGGCGTATTGGGACTAATAAACTGGTCGTTGCGACGAGGCTTTATTCCCTCTGGAAAAAACTTGTCTGTGCTGCTGTTGTAGTCGTTGTTATTTACCGGAGGAGGTACTGGGTCGTATCTTTCTACAGTTTTTTCTACAGTAGTATTGTTTGTGTTGTTTGTATACTGGGGGCGTTCTACTGCCTGAGGACGAACTTCGGTTATTTGAATGGTGGTAGATGGTTTTACCTTAATTTTGGGCAGAGGGTTTTCATCTTCCCGATTACTGACTACTTGTATATTATTGATAATCGTTGATTCGTTATTAGACTCATTTTTTTCCGGCTTTTTCTCTACCACATCTACAATATTCGGGTATCTTTTACGGTCATCTTTGATGCTTTGAATCACAATTTTGGGCTGGGGCAAGGGCGGAGTCACTACCATAGGCTTGTTTTTAGCCCGGTTATGAAACTCCGGCTCCAGACGCTTGTCTTGTTTCAACTCCTGCTCTTGAGTATGAGGGGTTACAGGGGGTGGTTCAATGCTATTGATCACAATTTTACTTGTCGCGACAGGCTTTGGCTTTTTATCCAGTGGAATAACCACATCGTATACCTTGTTTTTAGGAATGCGTTTTTTCTTTAGCCACAGGTTGTATTCTTTGAGCAAGTCAACAGATACCTTAAACTTGCGTGCTACCTGAGCAAGGGTTTTGCCTGAAACCTGGTAAGGCATCAACGGCAACGGCACACTAGTGTCGAGGAACATTTTTTCCTCAAATGCTATTTTATAAGCCAAAAACTTTTTGATAAAAGAGTGGGTTCGCTCTTCTATATAAAGCTCTTGTACCCCTATTATTTCGCGTTGATTGTAGTTTTCTTTGATAAAATCTTTAGTATTATCAAGCCCCATGTGAAGGGTAAGAATAGTATAAATCCAATTCTTGAAATACAAGTTATTTTTGCGTAGAAAACGGGCAGCTCCACGAGTAGAAGCGATGATATTCAAACGTTCGTCTACTTTATCGTTGACCTCAAGCCCTACTTTTTTTGCCAGGTCTTCTTTTAGTAACCAAAATCCAGCGCCTTCGTGCGAGTTAAGCGCATTAGCCATCAAGCTACTTTTCAGCAAAGGCAAATATTTGAAATCAGTCGGAAGGTTTTCCTCTTTGAGAATGTCTTCCATCAGGGGTGCGTAAGACTTCAAACGGGCAAGGTTTTCACTAAAATTTTGTGAACTCCTTAACAACTTATAAATCCTGGTTTGAATCTGACGGCGTGCTCCTTTGGTAATAATTAATTTAAGATTCCCTATCTTTAGTTGTTGGGGTACTTCTACTACTCTGTATGCTCCAAAGGTTTGGGGCATTGCAAGCAACACCCATATAAAAATACAGAGGTAAGTTTTGTGGTGTAATAATATTTTTTTCATAAACCGTTAATATTCACAAACACCTGAAGAATATTTGGCTGGAATAAAGTGTTTAGTCATTTTTGTTTTTTGTCAGTATCAATAAGTCAAAAATTGTGTACATAAGCAAATGGGGCTACGTAAATATTAATAAAAAGTTACAATACTATTTTTTTCTAAGAACCATCAAACCGTCCCTCAAAGGAAAAAGTACGTTTTCGACGCGGTCGTCTTCATGTACTTTTTTATTAAAATCAACAATTGCTAATGTATCCTTATCAATATTGCTACTTTCGTTGAGCACTTTACCGCTCCAAAGCACATTATCAGCGATGATCAAGCCATTTTCACTTACTTTGCCAATTATTTGATCAAAATACTGAGGGTAATTTATTTTGTCGGCATCGATAAAAACCAAATCAAAAGTAGCTTCAATGGTAGGAATAATGTCCAGGGCGTTTCCCACTCTGTAGTCAACCTGTGAGAGGATTCCAGCTTCATCAAAATAACGTTTTGCCATGTCCTCAAGCTCTTCATTAATATCAATTGTGTACAATTTTCCTTCAGGAGCCAAGCCTTCAGCAAGGCATATTGCCGAGTATCCCGTGTAAGTACCTATTTCTAATATGCTTTTTGGCCGAATCATTTTAGAAAATATGGATAAAACTCTACCTTGTAAATGTCCGGATAACATACGGGGTGCCAAAACTTTGGTATAAGTTTCGCGGGAGAGGCGCGCCAACAAATCACTTTCAGGTTGAGTGTGGGCTTCGGCATAACTATTAATTTTTTCGTCTATAAAATCCATATAGGTTTATTTTTTTTCTAAATATAAATGAGTGCTTCTTTGTTTTTTTATATACTTGTAGTATCGGTATCTAAGAACTTGCGGCTTGTTTAAAACTTGTCCATGCCTGAAATAGGTTGACCTTGGGTTGACAATTAGACACTTTTGAACAAATTCAATTGATTTGCATTA
>NZ_CANLRP010000189.1 GCF_947493425.1 uncultured Microscilla sp.
TTGCACGAAGTGTTGAAGGACACCACCCGCAGCCCCGCAAAATTGCAAATAGTAGAATACTTGCTCAAAAAAGGCGCCCCTCCCAACGGCGGCAGGTTGTTGTATGGGCCAGAAGTGCGCCCCGTTGCCACCGCCATCGAAAGCTGGGATTTGGAGGCTTTTTGGTTGTTGAAGAAGTATGGGGCGAAGCTGACAGGGAAGTATTTTAATGCTTTGAGTTGGTTAGTAAGGGGCTGTGATTGTTTTTGGGGTGGTTATCCCCAAAGGGACAGTATCAGGCAGCAAGAACTAGAGGCTACTATAGATACTTTGATAAAAAAGCACCACATGAACCCCTATGGTTTTTACAATATAACAGTTGGCAATACAAGCATTAATAAGCTGTTTTTCAAATATGTGCCACCAGAAAAATTAGACACTAAAAACTATGATAGCCCCATCAAGTTGGCTTGTGAAAGATGTAACTTGGCTTTGATAAAAAAATACAAGGCAATGGGCTTTACTTGGGCAGAGGAGAAAAAACGAGCGTTAGATTTAGCTTTTATGAATAATACTCCTGACTGTTATGAAGTAATCGAATATTACTTCAACGAAATAGGGCTAAAAATTAATAAGAATCTTTTGTGCAAAACTGTCGAGTTTTATGATGTAAAGTTTACCAAACTATTAATTGATTCTGGGGTAAAACTTATGGATGTAGATTGTAACCCTTTTGAGATAGTGGCTAAAGAGCGACATACTTATAAAACCTATAACTATGCAACCTTGAAAGATACGGAAACTGTGCAAAGACTTAAGGGTTACTATAGGCAATATGTTGAAGTAGAAACTTATTTATACAATTTACTAGATAGTTTTCCTCGAAAAAAACGCTGAAGACTCAGGAAAAAATTTGGCATCAAACAATTACTCAAAAAATACCCACGAACCTATTTAAACAAAAAATAAGATGAATCATTCTTATAAAAAATACCAAGAAAAGCCCGAAAACCTGCCCTAGCAAAACCCTCATGCTTCTCATATTTGCAAAAACGTTCTTTGCCCTCGCCTAGCCCCATTTTTTGGGCAAAAAAACACTTGATCTACTTTGCCCAACGTTGTTTTTACTGTATTTTGAGTTTTTACAAATCAAGTATTCAGCGCCCATGCGACAACAACTATTCATTATCCTATTGCTCCTCAGTGGGGGCATTTGCTGCGCCCTGCCTAGCCACGCCCAAGACGATGCCTTTTTGTACAAACAACTCAACCAAAGCCTGAGCAAGGGCAACTATGCTCAAGCCTTGAAGCTGATTGACCAAGGCGCCGACATTTTGCACGGGGGGCGCTACATTAGCAGCACTTATAAGGTAAAGGCGAAAAAAATGCCTGGCTTTTTGGTGCTCCTCACCCTGCCTCTATCGTTGTTCAATCGCAGCTACACCAAAACCGACCACTACGACAAACTCACCATTGCCTTGCACGAAGTGTTGAAGGACACCACCCGCAGCCCCGCAAAATTGCAAATAGTAGAATACTTGCTCAAAAAAGGCGCCCCTCCCAACGGCGGCAGGTTGTTGTATGGGCCCGAAGTATACCCTCTTTTTACTGCCATACAAAGCTGGGATATAAAAGCTTTTTGGTTGTTGCGAAAGCATGGGGCTACTTGGGACAATATGAATGTGTTGCAAAGTTTTATACACAGTTGTAATTTAAAATATGGGCGACCCGATTACAAAATCATAGAACAACAACTAGAACCTATCATAGATACTTTGGTAAAAACTTATGGGATGGATCCTTATGACATGTACTATGCTTGCATGTCTTCGGAAAAGCGTTCGAGACTGTTCTTCAAATATATCCCTCCCGAAAAAGTAGACATTGCCAAGTATGGTAGCCCTATAGAACAAGCTTGTAAAGTGTGTGACTTGCCTTTGATAAAGAAATATAAAAAAATGGGCTTTACATGGGCAGAGGAGAAAAAACGAGCGTTGGATTTGGCTTTTATGAATAATACTCCTGATTGTCGTGAAGTAATTAAGTATTATGTCAAAGAAGTTGGACTAAAAATTAATAAAGATTTTTTATGTCTAGCTATTGAGTTCCATGACCTGAAACTTGTTAATCATTTGCTTAATTTAGGGGCTAACCTTGAAGATAACTGTAATCCTTTTGAATTGGTAGCAAAAAAACGGCATACATATCAAAACTATAAGAGAGGAAATCCTGAATACATTAATAGGAGAAAGAAAAACTATTATAACGCCATTGAAGTAGAAACTTATTTATATAAACTGTTGGAAAGCTTCCCCCGAAAAAAACGCCGAAGACTCAGGAAAAAATTTGGCATCAAACGATTACTCAAAAAATACCCACGAACCTATTTAAATAAAAAATAAGATGAATCATTCTTATAAAAAATACCAAGAAAAGCCCGAAGAGCAGCAGCTCTACACCAAGAACAAGAACAGTAAAAAACTGCTCCAAGCCCTTTTTTTGATGGGTGATGGAGATGATGTGATTGTTAGAAAAATCATCAACCTAACTCGGCAAGTACCTTTCACTGAAAAGCACGCGAAAGATATTGAGGACTGGTATCAAGATATTAGCGAAGCTAAAAGAAGCTTATTCAAAAAAACTCCCCCAAATTTTGAAACTGTTTTTGGGCATAATCCCCAAAAACCAGATAAGAAGGATAAAGAAGAGTATGTGCCTTCTAAAGATGCCAAGCCAGGGCAGAGGCAACCCCTCCCCACCCACACTATAGAAATGCGTAAAGAAGCCTATAAAGCTTATAAGGGGGCGGAGTTGTATTTAGATGGAAAGGCAAAAGAGCAGGCGCTTAAACTATTGAAAACTGCCCATCTACTGGGGTTCATCACCGTGAATGGAGTACGCTCCAGCGAGGCAATCAAGGCGTTTGAGTTGTTAGAGAAGTGTGGGCCTTTGTATACCGATTTGTTTTTTCGTGACCACCCCAAAGAAGCCGGCTACCTCACCGCCAACTTGCCCGTGGAGTTTCTTCAACAACACAAAACCGCTTTTCAACGAGGATTTACTCGCTACAACTACGCAACCCAAGACAAAAAAACTATAGAGGAGGGCAAAAAAGACCCTAGTAAATACAAAGCCCCCAGGGTAGTGCGCGACAACAAGGCGGAGTTGTTTAAGATGATACAACAAGCCCTGGACAAAGAGGTGCAAATGACCCACGTGCAAGAGCAAGACATAAAAACTGACACCCCTACCAAGCCTAATAGCATTGCTCCCCACCCAAGCAGTGGCATAGAGCTTTATCTTGCCATAGCAGTAGAGGCAGGGCTAGAAGACAAAGAACTACAAACTATGCTCAACTCGGCTGCGATACGGTCTGACCGACGCGCCAAGTTACAAGCCAAATACCCCACCGCGTTTGACCCTAAGCTTCTTGAGGAAAAAGACAAATCGTTGGTGCAAGGCAAAGACAAGGTAACCCACGGCAACCGAAACGCGAGCACGGCAGGGCTATTGGCAAATATAGCAGGCACGGTAGGCAGCGGGGCAGTAGGGGTCACTATTGGCAAGCACCGCCTCAAAAACATCAAACTATTGCGGGTGCAAGGCAGTATGGCGGGCACGCTGGCGGGGCTGAAGCTTGCCACCGACAAAGATGACGAATATAAGCCTGAAGATTACAAAAAATGGTTGGAAAGTAAGGCGGGGGGCTTGCTAGACCCCAAAACAAGCAAAGCCGATCGCCGTGACCTCAAACACGCGGGCAAGCTGGACGCCAACAAGATAAACCTGAGCTTTGACCTGCTGAAGAAAAGAAGGGGCGAAAAGGGCAAAGGACAAAAAAACAGGATAAAGGCGTTTGTCAATGCTTTGCCTTTTGACGGGCTCAACTACATCAGCGGCGATAAGTCTATAGTGTCAGACGAAGGCGTGATCAAGCATGTGTTTGCCCACATTAGCTGGGACGCCACCCGAGGCAAAGCCCAGGAAAAAAGCCAACTGGCTCAAGTAAAAATCTTTCTCAAAGAGGTGCTCTTCAACAACTTTAGGGCGGTCATGTTCAAAGATTCTTACAACATGGGCAAGCTGCAAGTAACTGACATAGAGATAGACTTGACCCAAGTGATAGAAAAGTCGGGTTTTAGACAAACCGCCTTGATTGGCTTGTATGATTTATTGATGAACCCTACCATGCTTACTACTGCTATGTTGTTTCATGTGATTGCCCGTTTTCAGGGGCAAGCCGCCATGGTAGATACCAAAAAAGCTTTGTTGGAAGAACTCAAAAAAATGCCGATGGATTTTACCTCGCTCAAGATTACGCTGGGGGGAGTAAATCTAGAGCATTTTTATGGCGCCACTTTGGGGGGCATTGGCAAGATAGGGCTGAGCAATACGAGCCTAGAGGTAAGTGCCCAACAAAAGCCAGACAAAAAAGATGATGATAAGTATACACCAACAGTAGAGAAGAAAAAAAATGCGCTTGAGGAAATTAAAGTTAAAAGAAACGTTCTTCAAAATGAAATTGCCAAGCTTGAGAGGCAGATATCGTCTACCCAAGGTGCTCATACTGAATACCAACAAGGAGGTCCCCAAAGAATTTCTAAGCACAATGCTTATGTGGGTAATATACACCAACTACTGGATAAAAAGCGAGAGTTGTTGAACCAACTAGAAAAGCAACAGTTTCCGGAGAAAATACAAGCCCTAGAGAAACAAATCAAAGACTTGGAAACCAACCAAGACAAACACAATGCGGGGCTCAAGTATGCCATCAGGCTGAGCACTAACCAAAAGGTGCAAATGAAAGACGCCCAATTGCTGCAAGAAATGATGCGCGAAATGTTGCTATCGGGTTTGAAAGAAAGCGGGGTAGTGTTGGAAGGGCTAGAGGGGCTCACCGACATAGAACTACCTCAGGGGCTGAGTTTGGACCTGTTGCTGTCGGCAAACGACATTAAAAACATGGGGCTTGAAGTCAAACAAGTCAAAATACCCAATACGCTGAAGGCAAGCAGGTTTCAGTATGACATGCAAGTGAAAGATAAAGAAGGCAAGGCAAAAAAAGACAGCCAAGGCAACGATTTGGTGAGCCTGAGGGTAATAGGCACGGGGGCAAGCATTGAGGGCATATCGTTGGGAGTAAGGGTTAACTTTAAAGATATTGGGGTAAACGACCAAGTAGGCAAAGATGAGGGGATGCTGGACAATGTAACCATAAGCCAACTCAAGGCAGACTCGTTTAAATTTAAAAAATTGTGGCTCAAAATGCCCGAACCAACCCCTAAGGCAAGCCAAGACAATAAAAAAGCGCCCCCTCCCCAAAAAATGCAAGACGTGGCGATTTTTAGCACTGCCTCGGAGGTGAAAAATATTGAGGTAGATTTTGACATGAAGACCGAATCTTTGAGTCTCAATTTTGAGAAAATGGTTGCCCAAAGTGACAAAAACATCCAAATAGACTCGAAGTTTGCCAGTAAGGACGAAAGCAGCGCGCTCAGCGAACAAACCCAGCTTTTGTTGCAAAAGGTAGAAGGTTTGGAGTTTGAAATGAACTCAGGGGGGGCAATGATGGCAAGGGTAGGCAATGTAACTGTGCCCCAAATAGTATTGCAACAGCTTAGGTTCAAAAACGAAACCTTTAGCATCAGCCACAACCAAGACGACGACCGCAAGGTAAAAACTGCGGTTAAACAAGTGGTGTTACAAAACCTAGAGTTTGTGATGGACAAAAAGGGCTACTACATCAAACAACTCGACAAACTTAGCATAGAGGAAGTGTTTTTGTCGGGCACGGTTACTTACAAAGGCAAGGATATACCGCTCAAAAATGGCTCTATCAAAGGCATAGAAGCCAATGACCTCCGAATAAGCATAGAAAAAGGCAAAAGCCTATTGCAAATGGTGCAAGAAGGCAGCGCCCGCATAGACAAGATAAACCTGCCCAAAATAGTGTACGCCACCGTGGGGCACCTCGATTTGTTTGATATAGGTAAAATAAAGATTGACCGCATCACTGAAGAAGGCAAAGAAGGCATAGACTATAGCATAGGCAGCATTAAAGCCAAAGGAGGCGGCAAGGCAGGCGGCAAAAACTTATCGGGAGGCTTGAGCACAAGTGTAGGGGGCAAATATACCGAAAGCAAAGATGGCAAGGGCAAGATCACCAAAAAACTGAGTACTCACCTCAACAATACTCAGCTAAACACCGAAATGAAAAACAAGGTAGGCAAAAAAGAAGCGGCGGCGGGGCTGAGCGCCCAAAAAATAAGCTTTGAAACCGACTTAAGCAGTTATGCTACAGTATCGCTGGGGGCGGCGCTTAGCCTCGACCACATTTTTTACGAAGCTGAGGATGGTACTTATGTAAAAAACTTGCCTGGAGGTGCTCCTTTGCAATTGCTCAACCCCAGAGCCAAGGTGACTTTTGTAAAGAAAAAGGTGAAAAATAAAGAGGGGGTAGAAGAGTTAAAGACAGTGGCTTATAACTTACAATACCTGAGCATAAGCAAACTGGTGGCACGCAACCTAGAGGCGGGAAACAAAAAAATGGGCTTAAAACTGTTGGTGCCTTCAGACAAAGAGGCAAGCCTAAATAATATTGCATTATCAGGAGAATTACGCACTAAAGACAGCAAGCTGGCAATGAAAGCCACTACCAAGGGGCTCGACATTCAAGAGATTAAAGCCAACTTTAAAAACCAGATTTTGGTAAGCCCTTACCTCAAAGCCAATAGCCTGAGCTTTAGCCGCGATTTTGCGGGAAACATGGATGCTACCATCAAGGGACTGGACATGGGGCTGCTTACTGCATCGCCATTGTATGCACGCCTGACCAACAAGGGGGCTGCAGATGTAAGGATAGATAACCCCGATGAGGACAAACCTAGTGTGCCTATTTTTAGAGCAGGCAAAATCAAGATGAAGGCTCAAGGCAAAAACACCAAAGTGATTATAAGCGACCCTATACTTGGAGAAATTGCAGTAAAAGCAGGCTTTGTAAGTTATGATAAAAGCGTGATGCTGTTTAACCTGGATGAGCTAAGGCTTAGAGGAAGCCTAAAGGGAGATTTAGTAATAGAAGATAGCCCCAGTCAGCTCACTATAGAGTCGCTAAACGATATGCAGGTAGAAGTGCCTCACGCCAAAGTTTCAGGCAATGTATTTAAGTTGCATCAACAAAAAAAGAAGAAGCAAAAAAAACCAAAGAAGCAAGGAAAAAAACAAACAGCCATCAATCCTTATGGCTTTCTTGATTTATTTGGAGGAAGTCAGGTTTCTATTACATTATTTGGGCAAACCGCCACGCTTCAGGTCAGGCATAACGTGCAAAAATTACCAGGGTTAGCTGATGTGCAATATACTACCGTAAGCGTAGCCGATTTTTTAGCCACACTAGGAGTAACAGCGGCCAAAGGACTTATGGGTAATTTACAAGGTGGCACAATTGGGATATACCTCCCCGAATTGATGAAAATAGCCTCTCAAATATTGGGTAGCAAAATGACTCAGTTCAATAAAAACGAAGTTCGTTTGTCGTCGCTTGTGGTCTTTTTAGAAAACCTGGACGAGGCACAAATACAGCAATTTGTAAAAGAGTTGATTGAAAAATCATTGCCCTTTATCCTCAAAACAACCTCACAACTTTCGGATGCAACACTGCAGAGAAAACCAGCACTTGCCTTTTTGATCAGGAAATTATTAAAAGCCACTCCCAAAGCTAAAGAATACATTAAGGACTATGCCAAAGGTAAAATCAAAGAATTGCTGAATGACCCCGGAACCAACAATACAACCGACGACAGTAAGGAACTCATTCCTGATGCTGTAGAAGAAATGGTGAGAAACGCCAAACCTAAATTAGCAATTGATATTTTGGCAAAGGCTGATAGTGGTACTTTGGTAAGCAGGGGTAAATTGAACGATTATACACAAAGTGATTTTACCAAAGGCGATTTCAAGATTCAATCATCTATCGTTTTGCAATTTATCACAGACAAGAAAAACCAAACTGATACTAAACTTACCATTAATAATACAGTATTTGAGGGTTTTAGTTATCCTTTGGCGGGTGGACGCGGAAAGCTGTCGACAAAACGTATGCACATAGGCAACATTACTGCCTATAAAGAACATTTGAAAGAAACAGGCAAATCAAGCCTGGAAGCTAATTTTATTACTTTTAGAGGCTTTAAGCTCCACCTCAAAAAAAGCCAGCAAAATAACCCAAAAGCAGGCAAAGGAGGTAATTAGTCCCCAGAGCACTAACCTAACAATATTATGAAAAAACTTGAGTGTATTGCCATAGATGATGAGTTTATGGCACTGGAGGCAATCACTCACCATAGCCAAAAAATACCACTCTGGTTAAAGTCTCCAGACTTAAATATTCAAACAGCAGCAGGTTTTTAACTTGCGCTTGGAACAACAGAAGTTAAAACCCTCGTTATAATCAACGACTTACGTTAAAAAAATTAAGCTAATAAAAGCTAAATGATGGCGGTAGCTCTTGCTTCAAAAATAGGTTCTACCTTACTTGTCCTGTTTTTCCAACACAATTTTAGCTAAATTGCAGCCGTAATCAGACTAGAGCACATGAATAATACTCCTGACAATAATACATTGAAAGCAACCACTCAAAACAACACCCATATACTACAAGCAGAGCTCAGTTGGCTCAAAGCCTTGGTGCTTCACCGGGTAAGCTTCCCGCAAGACTCTACTACACTAACAAGGCTTACCTTGCCCTATAGCAAAGATCTTCCGGACGATGGCAGCCATTATGTAAAACTGGCACAACGCCTCCAACTTTCGTTGGAAGGGCGCTTGTTATTAATTTTGGGCTTGGCTCGCTCTATGGACGATGATGCGCTTTTTCCACTGGCCGAACTATACAGTTTAAATAAAAGTAACCTGGAAGAAAGCCAACACTGGTGTTTGCGTATGATCGGCGGGCACCTCCACGCCGAAACCCAAACCTTTATTCCTACCCTCAAAACCCTCTTGTTTTTGTTATGCGGCAGCAACAAAATAGCCCAGCAAGAAGCATTACTGCGTTTTCATACCCGCCACGCCTTATTTTTAGAGGGCATCATAGAAATGCACCCATTAGGCGCTTCCTCTCCACAAGGCGGCCGGGTAGTACAGGACTGGATCAACCATCAGGTTTTCCTGAACCCTTCTTATTTGCGCTACTTCCTGGGTGGTCCGGTGCCTCAGCCCGAAGACGACCTCAACTTACCTATTCGCTTGCTCGACTCAGGCTTGACTATAGACGACCTCGTATTGCCCGACAAGGTACACTCACAACTACAGCCTGCTATGCACTTTATCAAGCATGGGCAAGCCTTTTTTCAGCGCGAAGGCATTCGCAATAAATTTCGTGAAGGTTTTATTATGTTACTTTATGGTCCTCCAGGTACGGGTAAAACCCTGACCGCCTCGGCTTTGGGCAATAGTTTGGGCATCAAAACTTATCAGTTGGAAGTGTCGCAGGTGATTTCTAAGTATATAGGCGAAACCTCGCAAAATATGGAGAAAGTATTTGCCGAGCTGGAGCGCGCTATTCAATGGCTGGAGGGACAAATGTGTATTTTGTTTATCGATGAGGCAGACGCGGTGATGGGGAAACGCTCAAATGTAAAAGACAGCAAAGACCGTTACGCCAATATGGATGTATCGTTTTTGCTCCAACGTCTCGAAAAGTTTCCAGGATTACTCATTCTAGCCACCAACTACGAACGCAACATGGACGAGGCTTTTGGGCGTCGTATTCAAACCTATTTGCACATACCCCTGCCCAACGAAGAGCAACGCAAGCACTTGTGGAAAAACATTTTACCCAAACCTTACGATTATGTGTCACCCAATATGCCCGCTATTTTGGCGCACCAGTTTGCTATGACCGGGGGACACATCCAAAACATACTGAAGCAGGCTTGTTTGCACGCGGCAAGCGACAATAGCACCACTCTAGAGTTTAACCGTCACCTGGAGCCCTACATCAAGTCGGAGTATGCCAAGAAAAACATCACGTATACTCCGCCACGCAATATTTTGACTTTACTACAGCTTGAACCCGAAGAGTATACCCAATACAAGTACTGGGCAGATGCTTTGCCCGAAAAAATGTCTTTTATGCCCAGCCGTTTGCCCGAATACCTGAGCAAATGTATCAGCTTGAGCCAAAACGAAGTGGTTACCCTCATGAAAAGTATTTTGCCTGCGGCAGAGGGGAGTCAAAAAGGTACGCTGGGGTTTGAAAAAGTAATAGAGGCATTGAAAAAACATTGTGAGGCTCACCAACTCGACTGGAAGGCTTTTGCTCAAAAAATGGAGGTGTTTATGGGCAACACAGGATCAAAGCCTACTACCCAACCTACCACTAAAAAGCCGACAGAGAAACCTGTAGATAATAAAACAAAAAAAGCGTCGGAAGAGGCTCCTAAAACCCCTCCAACGCCACAAAAAACAATGCCTATACCTCCCCCAACCAAAGAACAGAACCTGGTGCCTCCTACCTCTACCAACAATGGAGCTGGACCAAGTTCGTCGGAATACACACCCCCACCACTTCCTTCAGAGTACACCATTGATGGCAATCGGGTAATACTTAACCCCGAGCTTGCCACCAACCATTGGTTACGCTTTTTGCCCGAAGGCTTTAGCTATGCCAGGCAAGAAACCCCAAAAAATCTGGGGAAATTTTACGCCCTTACCGAGCACGAAATATTAGTAACGATGCAGCTGGCAGCCAATGATGCCGAAAAGAATGGTTCAAATTACATAGAGTTTACTCCTCATATTAGCGATAACCTAGAGAAACTCCGAGAAAAAATAAAAAAGGACACGCTTTACCGCGATTCGTTTGCGGGCATGTAGCAGGGCTATTTGTTGGTGCCCAAACCACCTTTTATAGCCCTGGTGAGGCAAAAACTCAATGTGGGGTAAGCCGCTCTACCAAATAGACGCATTGGGCATATATCATGCGCTGAAAAAACGGCAACAATAAATTGTAGTCGGGCTTAAAGTGTTGTTGAATTTGCGGAAGCACTTCTGTATACAAAGATTGTTGGCACTGTTGCAACAACTCCTGACTCAGCACCTCATCCTGTAGCTTTTGGTCAGCAAACTTTTTTACGGTGCTTTTAAGTACTTTTTTGTATTTGTTAGACTCGAATAGCCTGACTGGATCGTCAAATAACAGACGATATTGGGTATCTTCATTCATAATGGGTCTAGTTTAATCTCACTTATTTTATCATACTATCCAGTTCTCATTGGATAGAGCATTTTATACAGAAGAGGCAATATTTATACCCCTTTCCTACTATTTATACGTATTGCCCCCCTTTTGTTTCGGTATTTCCTAGTTCATACACTCCAAAGGCTTTATTACTGTAAGGCAATTTGTGACCTAATAACAGCGGTTTTTGGTCATCTACTCAATGAAAGGCTCCCTGTTTTACTGCCCACCCAACAGTCATATATACAAGCTTTTCTTAAAGACATATTGCAAGGGTTTATCAACAGGGGTATAAAAATTGTTCGTTAAATAGCAGGGGCAATATACCAATACTCCGCAATGATTTTAGTCAAAGTTGATTACTGATTACCTTCGGCGAGCTCCCGTTGGTCACTTATCAAACGATTATAAGTTTAAAAACTATTTAATAAGTAGCAGTAAGCAATTAGCTATAAGCTACAAGTAAAGATAACTCTCTCATAATATGATAGTTATACTTGCATATTAGGTATATTTAATTTTGTCTTGGTACATATTATGTAGACGGGCAACATACGAGACGCCTGTTTTAAACACAAACGTCTTCCTTTCAAAAGAAAAATTGAGCTCTATACCTTAGAAACGTAAGCAGAGTACTGGTTCTTTTGAGAACTCAAATAATTATTATACATTTAAACAACCAATGGCTTTTAGATAAGCGCATTTTTCGTGAAGCTAAACAATATCAATATACTTAAACAAGGCATTCCTCATTTATCACTCATTATTTTGCTGTTTTTGGGCGCTCCTTTGTGGGCACAAAACAGCCAACATGTGTCACTGATTGACATGGTAAATGAGTATCATCTGGGGCAAGACTCTATTCAGGTATTGCCAGACCCTGGTGGTAAACTTACCATTGCACAAGTGTCGTCGCCTGAGTTTCAGTCGTTGTTTAAATCAACCACTGCCATTAGCCAAAAAGTTCAGGTATATTGGGTGAGGTTTTCGAGCAGTGCCAACTTAGAACACGAAAAAGATTGGGTGATGAGCTTTGAGCCTTGGGACAAAGTGAGTTTGTATTATGCCAACCCCAAATACAAGGACTACCCGGCATCTAATGTAAAAAAATCGGGCGCAAGCCTGCCTATGAGCATGCGCGATGTAGACCAAAGTCTCGATCGTGAACGACCTTTTGTAACTGTGCCTATCATTAACCACTCAAAACAAACTTTTTTTATCCGATTGGTGGGTGCCCCTCACTTTGCCAACCGCATCAGTCCGGTGCTTTATTCACGTACACATATTTTAGAAAAAAAACGCATCGAGAAGTATACTCAAGGCTTACACCTCGGCTTTATTCTAACCATGGTACTGTATAACCTCTTTATTTTTCTTTCGGTAAGAGACCACAGCTATCTTTACTATGTGCTGTATTTGTTTTTTCTGGGGGTGATCTTCATGATAGACGATGGAGACGGTATGGAACTACTCTGGCGTGAATACCCCTGGCTAGACACCCACCTCACTTATTTTATTTTGCCTTTGGTGCTCATATTCAATACCTCATTTACCCGTAGCTACCTAAACACCCGTATTAATAGCCCTTATTCCGACCGCCTACTCAAGATATTGATTGGTTTTATGGGGCTGTTGATGGTGGCCATCATAGTATTTACTGCCACCAAACAGGGTAAGTATATACGTCAATATTACACCATTTTTTACGGACTAGTGGCTATTATCATCACCATCAATACTGGAGTAGCATTTCACTGTATCCGCATTGGTTTTCGTCCGGCACGCTATTACCTCACCGCCAACCTCAACTTGTTTATTAGCTTTGGCATTGCCATTTATTTCTTCTGGACCGATCAGTTCTGGAACGGACATGTAGCCTTACAGATTGGCTCAGCCCTGGAAGCCGTCTTGTTTTCGCTGGGGCTTGCCGACCGTATCAATACGCTTAAACGCGATAAAGAATTCGCCAATGAGCGCATTATCACACAACTTCGTGAAAACCAGGAAATACTCAAAGAGAACCAGTTGATCAAAGACAAAGCCAACAAAGAGCTCTCACACAAGGTACGCGAACGCACGACACAGTTGGAAGAACGCAACAAAGAAATAGAGATTAAAAACACCAAGATTACCGATAGTATACGCTATGCCAAAACCATTCAAAGGGCTATTTTGCCCAATACGGATAAACTTTGTCAAGCATTTAATAATTACTTTTTGGTATATTTGCCCAAAGATATTGTTTCAGGTGATTTTTACTGGCTAAGACATTTTGCCGAAGAACAAAAAACCTTTATTGTGGTAGGCGATTGTACCGGACATGGAGTTCCCGCCGCTTTTATGTCACTCATTGGTACCGCTACGCTCAATGAAATAGTCAATCAAAAGAAAATTGATGACCCAGCAGATATTTTAGTCCATTTACACGAAAGCATCCGGGTATCATTGCACCAGGCTGATGGAAAAAATGAAGATGGCATTGATCTTGGTTTGTGTTTAATAGAACACGACCCAGAAAATGCTAAACAACGAAAAGTAACCTACGCTGGTGCAAAGCGAAATTTGCTTTGTGTAATAAACAATACACAGGAACTAATAGAAGTAAAAGGCGACCGTAAGTCGGTAGGAGGCATGCAAAGAGAAGAAAAACGTGTTTTTACTAACCATGTGCTTAATTTAAACACGGGAGACACGCTTTACCTTACGTCTGATGGTTATACTGACCAAAACGGAGAGCAAAAGAAAAAGTACGGAAAACTTAAGTTTTTACAAACTTTGACCGAACTCTCGCTGCTTAGTTTGTCTGAACAACGCCAAGAGTTATTGCAGGAACTGAAGGAACACCAAGGCAATGTATCGCAAAGAGATGACATTACAATACTTGGAGTAAGGTTGTAATGGAGCATTGCAAAATATTCTTCATTTTTTTAACAAAAAACTCTGATGCAAGTAAAATTTATTTAAATTGCACCTATTCCTTATCAAAAAGAATTGATTCATTTAGTTTAAATGAATGTGTTTTTTTACTAAGGTGTAATCACTATTTCCAAAGAATCTTTGTTTTTTTTTGGGTATTGAGATTATATTTTTAACTTGAAGTCAGTCTTTTTTTTAAACCCTAGCTTTTCAACTTTGGCGGGTTAATGTTAGATGTTAAACCCCGAAACTTTTTAAGTCAAAGCTGATATGAGTGACAAATTAAATTTATTTGATTACTGTACGGATATGGATGAGCAAGGCATCATCCTGTCTTTTAAAGGCACTATATCGCAAGAGATACTCGCAGATGTAGGTGTTAACCTTAGAACCAAGTTTGAATCTCACAACATAAGCCGTAAAACTTTTGCGATTTTTGTAGAGTTAGCTCAGAACATTTACCACCATTCGGCAGAGAAAGAATTTTCTATCATCAAAGGAAGATTAGCTGGTGCAGGGGTAATTATAGTACAAGACGGCGGTAGCCATCTTAACCTTATTTCTGGCAACCTCATAGACAATAGCGTAAAAAAAGGCTTGCTTGAGCGTTGTCATTACATCAATTCTCTTGATGAGGCTGCCCTGCGTGAGTATTTCAAAACGCAACGACGCAACAAAAAACCAGATGGAAGCACCGGAGCCAACATAGGGTTGATAGACATGGCGCGTCGATCCGGAAATGCTTTAGAGTTTGACATATCAGACGTCAATGATACAAACTCATTTTTTTCCCTTTCAATTAAAGTTGATAAAGAATAATAAACTTAGATCGAGCAAATTATTAATAGCGGTATGGAAAACTTTCACATCGAGGGGTCACATTATATACCCGAAGTTAATTTTAATGCAGAAACGGGAGTACTGGAAATATCAGGTGAATCTTATCATGAGTATACCATAGAATTTTTTCAACCTATTTTCGACTGGTTAAAAGATTATACCAATGATAGCGGTAAGAAAATTACCCTGAATTTTCGCATGAGCTACTTCAACACAAGTTCGTCCCGTCGTTTTCTTGAGATGATGAATATCCTGGAAGATTATCATTTCAATAAAGAAGGAGATGTCATTATTAATTGGTATTACGAAAAAACTGATTTGGATATGCTTGAAAGCGGTGAGGAGTACGCTGATGATGTAAAAGTTGAGTTTAATCTAATCGCTTATTAACTTCACTCTCTGTCTCTTGACAATACTATAAATAATAAATTTTCAAAACAGCAAAAAAATTGTAGCATAACCTCTTGTTCAAAACCAACTAGAGGCTGTGCTACAATTCTACTTTTTGAGAAGTTGTTTCATAAAACATCCCCCCTTTTCTTTTAGTAAAACTACTAAAATAACCTGAACCATTTGACTAATCTTGTAGCCCCAGACTTCTTGAAAAAATATGTCCATAGCTTTGGCTATGCAAATATTTTTTCAATCGCCTAAAACTATACTTAAACAAAAATGGTTTTGAGGGTGGATTTTGACTAATTGCCTGAATACCAACATTAATCAACCGAAGCTAC